>NZ_JBSIUU010000009.1:0-99486 GCF_053654535.1 Helicobacter sp. T3_23-1056
ATTCTAGCTCTCCTTGTGGTATCAAAGGCACAAATCCACCACTTTTACATACACTCATAAACAAAAACAATGCAAATATATATTTTTTCATTTTTGACATTTATTTAAAGTCTCCAAAAATAAAAATTTTTTACTTGCACTCTTTGCAATATTTTTTTATGATTCGTTCCACTTCGGCGTTGTATTCGTGGGAATCATAGATTTTTAAGCATTGTGCGACATTTTCAGCACTTAATTTATTGCTTTGTCTTTTGTAAATATTGTCTATGTAGGTTTTTAGCTCTTTTAGCGGGGAGTCAATATCAAACAAAAATCCAGCACATAGCCTTTGGAGTCGCCATATATCTTGCCTTGTATCTGTTTCTACTGACCAGCCAAAAGTAGGGGCTAGATTTTGGGCTTCTTTGTCAGCTAGGGCAATAGTTTGATGTAGATTGACATTTAGGCAATGTGCGATGCCATAGATTTTGAAATGATTGCCCATCTTTTTTGTTGTGAGGCACTCATCTACATTGATAATCGTGCTTGGAACAAATGTCTTGCATATTTTTGAAGCATTTGGATAATCTGCTTCACTAAATCTTATAACCGTGCAACCGTATGCTTTTAGTATGCTACACGATAAAATAAAAGTGATGATGTATTTTTGCATTCTTTGCCTCCCAAATTTATTACAACTTCCAAAACATAATTTTTACAGCGTCAATATTATTAAAAAAAGCCCTAAAATTTAATTCCGCTATTTCATCGCCTACGCCAACTTCTTTATAGTCTCCAAGACATTGTTTATCTCCATACCATAATGTTGTATGCCCTGTTAGACCATCTGCTTGTATTCTTGCGCTAGATGATTTCATTACTATTATGCCATTATTTTCATTTTCTTTTAGCCATTTTATGCACTCATCAAGCCTACTTTTAGTCAAATCAAAATACTTATCTTTGTCTTTTTCGCCCCAAAGTTTATCCAAAAATTTACCCATATCCCAAGCACCCATAACATATTTCATTTTGTCTTTGCCAATTCTTGTATCACCATCAATAGCACTTTTTGTTTGTGGATTTTGTAGCGATTTTTCAATCGACATTCCACCATAATTAAGCGCATAGCTTAACCTTATAGCACAAGTATTATAAGACTCATTTGTGTGAAAAATCTTTTGAAACACTGCTTGATTATTATTTCCTCCATAAACCCCATTTATCTCATCATACGCCTTTTTCACACTTTCCCATTGCGGTCTGCTTATATTTGTTGCTAATATTTTCTTTTTTTCAGACATAGATTTCAATCTCCCCTGTCGGTATATTTTTGCCATTAAAGACATTTTTTAGCAATGCTTGATTGTTGTGTATTATAACATTTATGATAAACGATTCGCCTTGCGTTCTAACCTCTATTTCCATTTGCTCATCATCGTTGTAACCACTCGTAATGATATGCAAGTTCATATCGTTACTATGCCTTGAGTCATAATCCTCTAATCTTATCATTTCTTCCCCATAGCTAAAATACATTTCGATGATTTCTTTTTGGGATTGTGAATTGCTAAAATCTGTATTTGATTTTGGGTTAGATTCTGCATTAGATTCGTTTGATTTTTCGCTAGATTTGCTTGTAGATTCTGCGTTTTCATTACCATTTTGCGTGTTATCAAAATCTGCTATATCCTCATCTAGCTCGAAAATATCTTTTGCTTTTGGCTCACCTTGCAGGATTAGTGGTGAGCCTTTGTCTGTGATGACTTGAGAGATGGCTTGGGCTAGGACTATTTTTTGATTGTCAATTTCTAGCAATGTGGAGCAAATCGAATTTGGGATATTTACTAATTTCGTGCAAGGGCTAGGCACACCTGCGATATTATTTGTGCAACCCACGATGGAGGCATTTGCTAAATCTTGCAAACTTATCATTCCTGCGTCATTGCCATTAGAATCTTGCACACACATTGTGTCTTTTGTGGTTGATTGAAGCACTACTTTGCCTTTATGAGCGCATTCAATAGAATCAGATTCTAGCAGGGGATTTAGTGGTGGCATTATAGATTCCTTACTTACACTCTTTGCAGTATTTTTTCACGATTCGCTTAACTTCCAAATTATATTTTTCTAGCTTATATATAATCATACAAACTTCAAAACGATGAGTTCCCGTAGTATTTGGCAAATATCTATGATTTTTATCAAAATATTCTTGTAAATCTAGTCTGCCTTGTGCTACATCTTTGCGTAATTGAAATAATTTATTTTCCTCTATGGGTTTAAATAAATTTTCTTTGTCATATTGAAGACAATATTGCAACCCCCATTGCGCTAGGATAGATGATTGTGTAAGGTTTGTTACCGCAAGAGCTTCACCAAAAGGAGGCGAGGCATATACCACTATATGCGGTATGATTAAAAACTGCAATGCAACCTTTCTCATAGCCCCCACCCCTTAATCAATCAAATCCCAAAAGTATATGTCCTGCATTTACACTAGAAACAAAACATAACAATATCATATAAAGTAATTTTTTCATTATTTCAACTCCCAACAATAAATTTTCCACCACAGATTCACTCGCACTCTTTGCAGTATTTTTTCATAACTTGCTCGACTTTATCTTGGTATTCTTTGGAGTCATAGACCATTCCTATACAAAAATACAAGTCTTTAAATCCCACATCTACATTTTTATCAATATAATCTTTCAATTCTGTCAACGCTTCCTCACCTCCAACATTCCGCAAAATAGCTTCTTGCTCTCTTAAGAGATTAGCTACCATAGTATTTCCGGGTATTTTTTTTGAATAGCCCAAACAATAATCAAGCCCCCAAAATCTATAAAACTTTTTGCCCTCTTTTTTGTAGATTTCAAGTTGCTCGCCGGGCTTATACCTACGCAAAGCATAGCCATCGTTAGACATTACAATGCTTATCGTGCAAACAATCAACGCACACAACGCCACTAACTTTTTAGTCATTTCAATTCCTTATTTGCGGAATTTGGTGGCACAGATTTTGGAGACGCTAGATTGTTTGAAGCCATTTAACCGCGCATTTTTACTTAGAATCCACTTCCGCTTTTGCGTCCTCATATCGCTCTTTTAGCTCCTCTAAGCCCATTTCAAAGAGATTTGAGATTTTGGCAAATCCTTTGAAAATCGCGCTTTGGGCGTCTTTGTTTGTAAGGATAAAAGTCGCCACCGCGCCGATAAACGCACCTTTGAGGAAATCTTGCTGTGAATTGCCCGAATTAAAAAACGAGCTAAGCGCGCTTGTAGCGGGATTTTGCGTGTTTTGATTTTGGGCGTTATTAAAGCCTTGATTGCCAAAACCTTGAGAATTTTGCGCGTTGTTTGCGCTATTAAAGCCCGCGTTATTTGTGCTTTGATTATTGAAGCCTTGCGCGTTTTGATTTTGCGCGTTGTTAGAGCCTTGAAAATTTTGTGCATTATTGCTTTGATTATTTGCAAAGCCCTGCCCAGCGTTGTTTGCGTTATTTATATAAGGATTGCTTTGCAAAGAATCCAAGTTGTTTGCGGTATTTGCGTTGTTTGTGTTGTTTTGATTTGTTGCCATTTTTTCCCCCTATTTTTTGAGTAATTTTTTGTCATTTGCGACATTATCGATGATATACACGCCTGCCACGCCCGCGCATAGATACGCGCTTGATTCTAGTAGGGCTTGAAACGCGCCTTTGTTGCCGCCTAGTGCGTTTGCCACGCCTATCGCACACGCGGTAATCACCGCGCCTTGCGCACCCGCTGCGATAGTGTTTTTGAGTGCTTTTTCTTGAGAGATTTTGCCCTCTTTGTAGTCTTTGTAGTTCATATACGAAGCGAGTAAGATTCCCGCTACACCGCCACTGACTGCGTGTCCTGTGATTGACCGTTGCGTTCCTGTGTTGAGTAACATTTTTGCTCCTTTTTTAAAATTTAAAGATTGCGTGATGATAGCCTATGCCACCAAGACTTGCGATTTTGAAACTTTGCGACTTTTGCCAATTCTAAAATTTTGCGAAAATTTTGCTGAAATTTCCGCCAAAATGTTTGCCGAAATTTTCGCAATGTCGATTTGCAATTCTACTTTTATAAAGTAAGATTTACAACTAAAATCTACAATTTTGCTCCATAGATTGTAGTTTGTAGCATTTTGGCTTGCAAATCTTTATTTAGATTCTAGCGATAAAGTCGCTGTTTTTGATTCCGCGCTTTTTTGAGCTTTTGCACTGCTTGGTGCTTTTGACTTCGCGCTTTTTGTGCTTTGCGTGGTAGAGACCGCGCTTTTTAGGCTGTTGGTTAGGTTTTTTGCCCCTGTTTTGATAGAGGTGGAAACCTTGCCAAACGCCTCCTCGCCCTTTTTAAGCCCTGCTTTTAAGCCTTTGCTTTTTGCTTTGACTTGCTTTTTTAGCTCATCTCTATTGTTATACGCATATACTGCGCCGCCGCCGATGATTAGTCCTGCTATAAATGGTAGTGCCATTTTTGACTCCTTTTTGATAAATTTGTCGCATTATAATACATATTTTCTCAAAATGCAAGTCTTTTTAGGAAAATATTTTCATATCAAAAAGGCAATCGTTGTAAAAACGCCACCAGCTCATCTTTTTGCAATTCGCCTTTTTCTAATTTGCCAACCATGGCTTTTGTCTCGGCATAAAAATGCTGAATTTGGCTAATAGAGGTTTGTATCTCGCCAAAAAGCGGATTTTGGCGTAGCACTTCTTGCAACGCCATTTGGGATAGATTTGCACCATTTGAAAGCGCAGGATTTGTGGAATCTGCAGAATTTTGGGAATTTGCAGGATTTGCGTGATTTTGAGGGCTTGCAAAGTTTGTAGAATTTGCAGAATCTGCGGGGTTTGCGTTTGGATTTATTGGATTTGAGGGCGTTATATTTTCTTTGGGCAATTCACCTTGTAGTTGCGCGATGTGGTGATTATAGCTTAATGCTTGGAGCTGGTAGAGCATATCTAGCACTTTGGGATTTTGGCATAGATTTTGTGTTTGTTTGATTAAAAAATCGCTTGTTTGCAAATGGTGGGATTCAACGCCCATCGCCAAAATATTGAGCGATTTGCAATCTAGTGCCCCCATTTCGCGTTGCAACTCGCCCAAAATATCCTCTGGCAACGCACTTGGCAGTAAAATCTCATCTTTTTTATCCAAATCACTCGCATTACAATCGCTAGATTCCCCTAAATCTAGCGCGTTTAAAATCTCCTTTGTCTTTGTCAAAATCTCGCGCTCTTTTTGGGCGATTTGGCGAAATATCTCGCGCAAATGCTCATCTAAAATATCATTTGAATCTAGCAGGGATTCATACAATTTGAGCGATTTTTCTCTCTCATTTATTGCTAAAAATAAGATTCTCTCTTCGCTTTTTTGTGTCGCTAAAATCTTTCCCATTTACCACGCTCACTTATGAATCCAAACTTTTTGCCATTTCATTTAGCTTCGCGCAAATCGCCTCTAGATTCTCTTTTTTTACCCAATTTTCCCACAAGCTAGGCTCAAAAATGGCTTTATCATATTCTATCGTTGCGCTTCCCACAATGGCATTGACTTTGATATTTTTCACAGCGGGCAGACTTTGCAAAAGTGTGATGATAAAGCTCTCACTCCCCTCCCCTGCGCTACTTTGAGGCAAAATCTCACGCAAGCTCGTCTCACTCGCCCATTTTTGTATCGCGGGGATTTTGGTTACATTCACGCGGATACGAATGCGCCCCGGGATATGATGGATAATGCTAAAAAACTCCGCCACTTGGGCTATATCGCTCATTGGGATTTGCATTTGCCCTCCTTTTATTTCGTGGATTTTTGTGGGTTTTGGCTAAGATTGTGCGACAATGTATCTGCAAAATCGCTCTTAAATATTTTTTTACAAAACCCCTAAATTTTAGTGTGCCCCTAAAATTTTTCGCGTGATTGTAGCATAAGTTGTGTTACAATTTTGGCTTAGGTAAATTTATTTTGCGCTTTTTAAGTGCTACATAAAGATTCTTAAATTACAATATATTCTTTTATGTTGGCTATACTGCTTAGGCGATTAGATAACGCCTAAACTACCTTGACTTCCAAATCCCACAACACATTAGGAGAAAGCGATGAAATACATTAAGTTTTTCAAAGAACTTAACAACAAAGATGTCCCCCTTGTAGGTGGCAAAAATGCTAGCATTGGCGAAATGTTTCAAGAGCTAGTCCCTGCTGGTATAAAAGTGCCAAATGGGTTTGCTATCACTAGCGAGGCGTATTGGTATTTGCTAGATTCTGGCGGAATCCGCCAAAAGATTATTGATTTGCTAGATGGCGTAGATGTAACCGAAATCGATGTGCTAAAAACCCGCTCAAAGCAAATCCGCGAGCTAATCTTTGGGACACCTTTCCCCGATGATTTGCGCGAAGAAATCTTTAAAGCATACAAAATCCTAAGCGCAGAATATGGCAAAAAAGAAGCCGATGTGGCGGTGCGTAGCTCTGCGACAGCGGAGGATTTGCCCGATGCGAGCTTCGCTGGACAGCAAGATACATATCTAAGCGTCAAAGGACAAACCGAGCTTATCCACTACATAAAATCCTGCTTTGCTTCGCTTTTTACCGATAGAGCGGTAAGCTACCGAGCGTCTAGGAAGTTTGACCATTTCAAAGTCGCTTTGTCTGTGGGCGTGCAAAAAATGGTGCGCGCTGACAAAGGAAGTGCGGGCGTGATGTTTAGTATCGATACAGAGACGGGCTTTAGAGATGCGGTGTTTATCACTTCGGCGTGGGGGCTTGGCGAAAATGTCGTAGGCGGGCTTGTAAATCCTGATGAATTTTATGTATTTAAACCAACACTAAAAGAGGGCAAACGCCCCATCATCAAGCGACATTTAGGCACAAAAGACAAAAAAATGGTGTATGCACCAAAAGGTAGCGAGCACACCACGGTAAATGTCAAAACCACCAAAAAAGAGTTTAATAGCTTTTCTATAAGCGATGCAGATGTGCTGACATTGGCGCGATATGCGATAAAAATCGAAGAGCATTACACCAAAGAAGCAGGCGAATATCGCCCTATGGATATGGAGTGGTCAAAAGATGGCGAAACAGGCGAAATCTTTATCGTCCAAGCCCGCCCAGAAACCGTGCAAAGCCAAAAGCACAAAAAAGGCGATGGGCAAAAACTAGAAAAATTCCAATTTACAAACCCAAATGCTGAAAGAGAGATTTTGCTAAGTGGTCGTGCCATAGGTGGCAAAATCGGTGCGGGCAAAGTGCGCATCATCAACAATTTAGAACATATGAATACATTTAAAGAAGGCGAGATTTTGGTAACGGATAACACTGACCCTGATTGGGAACCTGTGATGAAAAAGGCTTCTGCTGTCATCACAAATCGTGGTGGGCGCACTTGCCACGCTGCTATTGTAGCGAGAGAAATCGGCGTGCCTGCGATAGTTGGTGCATTGGGCGCGACTGATAGATTATATACAGGAATGGAAGTAACTGTCTCTTGTGCGGAGGGCGAAGAGGGCTACATATACGCAGGAATCCACGACTACAAAGTAGAATCCATAATGCTAAATGATTTAGGACGCCCAAAAACCAAAATCTATATGAACATAGGCAACCCTGAAAAAGCCTTTGGTTTTGCCCAGCTACCAAATGATGGCGTGGGATTAGCGCGAATGGAGCATATTATCCTAAATCAAATCAAAGCCCACCCGCTAGCCCTGCTTGATTTGCAAAATGGCAAAAAAGACATAAAAGAGCGCGGCGAAATCGAAAAACTAATGGCAGGCTATGATAGCCCAAAAGACTTTTTTATCGAAAAAATCGCAGAGGGAATGGGAATGATTTGCTCGGCTTTTTATCCAAAACCTGTGATTGTGCGATTAAGCGATTTTAAGACAAATGAATATCGAGGAATGATAGCAGGGCTAGCCTATGAGCCATTGGAAGAAAATCCTATGCTAGGTTATCGCGGGGCTAGCAGATACTACTCTGAGCTGTATAAAGTCGCGTTTGAATGGGAATGTGAGGCTCTCTATAAGGTGCGTGAGGAAATGGGGCTAACAAATATGAAAGTGATGATTCCGTTTTTGCGCACGCCCGAAGAGGGCAAAAAAGTGCTAGAAATAATGCGCCGCAAAGGGCTAGAATCGGGCAAAAACGGGCTAGAAGTGTATGTGATGTGCGAATTGCCTGTGAATGTGATTTTGGCTGATGAGTTTTTGGGAATGTTTGATGGATTTTCAATCGGCTCAAATGACTTGACACAGCTAACTTTAGGCGTAGATAGAGATGGGCAGCTAGTAAGCCACATATTTGATGAGCGAAATCCTGCAATGTCGATAATGTTTAAAAAAGCGATAGAGGCGTGCAAAAAGCATAATAAATATTGTGGTATCTGCGGGCAAGCCCCAAGCGACTACATAGAAGTGGCAGAATTTTTGGTGCGTGAGGGGATAACCTCTATTTCGCTAAATCCAGATTCTGTGGTGGGGACTTGGAGCAGAATCGTAGAGCTAGAAAAAACACTGAAAAAATAAGCAAAAGCGAAGCTTTTAGCTAATAAACCATAAGAAAAGGACACAAAATGCAAAAACAAGATATGTTGCTTTTAAGTAAAGCGTTGGCGTGCGTGCTAGTAGGTTCAGTAGTGCTAAGTAGCTGTGCTAATGTAAGCTATGTAAATACCGCAGAATCAAAATCTTACACTTCGCTAGGGATTGATTATCACGATTTGGAGCAAGCTGCTAGCAAAAATATCGCTAGCTTGCTAGAGAGTGGCTATGTGCGCAATCTAGCAGGGCTAGACAAACCCAAAATCCTAGCGATTTCTGATGTGATAAATGACACTATGCAGCATTTTTCTACCGAGGAGCTTACGCGCAAAATCACGCGCGATATGCGAAATAGTGGCAAATTTATCCTCACTATGGCGTTTGCAGGGAGTGGCGGTAGCAAAGATAAGATGTTAGATTCTGTGCGGGATTCTCGCAAAAATGACGAAGTAAATCAATACGCCCTCCCCGAAAAAGGCGAGATTTTGCCACCTGAACTATCTTTGTCAGGCAAGATTGTCCAGCGCAACACAAAAGTAAAATCCAAACAAAGGGTGGATTATTTTTTCTTGCTAACTTTGACGGATTTAAAAAGCGGGCTTGTCGTGTGGGATAATGAAGTAAATATCATAAAGCTAGGCTCAAATAAATCAAGTGCTTGGTAATGGTGGCAAATAGGCTTTTGCAAGATTATTTTTGCCAAACTAGATTTTGGCAAATGCGTTTTTGCTAAATGGATTTTTGGCAGGCGCGTTTTTTGCAAAGCGGAATTTTGAAAAGCGGACTTTTGATGATAAAGTAAGCAGATTTGCTAGATTTTGTTTGCTAGGTTTTGCGTTTTTAAAAATGTCGCAAAATCTAGCAAAATCTAGCAAATACGCCACATAAAGCAAAATCAAAATCTAGCAAATACACCAAAATCTAATAAACAAAAAACACTTAAAATTCCAAAAATTCCTCATAATCTTCAGGCAATTCTGGGAGCTTTTTTTGCACTTGTGGCGAAGCAAAATCCCCGCTAATGTTAATCTCTAAGCCCTCCATTATATTTGCATTTTGTATATTTGCATTTTGCAATCTTTGTGCGTTAGGATTTTGCGGATTTGATAGATTTTGACCAAAATCTATCCCCAAATCATCTATGATATTTGGCATAGATTCCGTATTTGTTTGCGCGTTTTCCTGCGTATTTGTTTGTGGGTTTGATTTTGCGTTTTTTGGTTTTAGGGCTAGGGCTATTTGTAGATTTTGGGATATTAGATTTATCACACAGCGCGTAGATTCTAGCCTCTCACTTGGCGTGTCTATGCTTAAACTACATTGCGTTACCCCCGCATTTAGCGTGGATTGTAGGCTTAGGCTAGATAGATTTTGATTTGTGGGCGTGGTATTATTTTGGTTTGGATTATTTTGAGATTCTTTGTTAGGATTTTGGCTATTTATGTTAGTCAAATCTAGCTCATTGCCCCCCAAAATATTGCCAAAATCTAGCATCTGTGGCGCGTGATTTGCACCCTGTGCCAACCCCTCAATCCCATAAAAACTCAAATCCGCACTAGAAATATTAGTAGAAATATCGCTAGATGCGATACTCATCGCACCTTTGTGAAATACAAAATTATAATTTGCATTTATCTGCGCCCTACCCAAAATCGCATTTGCAACCTCACTAGGCGCACCAAATAAGCCTAGCAATTTTTCTAGCGCGATATTTTCGCCATTTATTTTTAGATTTTCCCCCGCTATCTCAAACGCGCTAACCCCGCCAAGCGTGCTACTTCTACCCTGCAATGTGGATTGTTGCAAATCATAGCTACCCTGCAAATGCAAGTCGCCACGAAGTTTTAACCCTAGCATTGCACCTAAATTGATAAGATTTATTATTTCTAAATCATATTCGCCCCTTGTCCCATCGCTATTTAGATTTTCTAGCTTTAAAGAAGCGATGGGGATTTCGTATTTGTCCGTGATTTTTGCATTTGTATCAAGCGTTTTTAGGTTGGTGCTAGATTTTATGAGAATGGATAGATTTGGGGTTAGCTCTTTTTTTGTGCTGGGCGATTTTTTGTGGTTTTTTATGGTGCTAGATTTTTGGCTAAACGCAGAAGCGATGGAGGATTTTAGATTTATAGATAGTAGCGTTAAAAGACTTTTTCCATTTTCATTTGCGTTTGTGTCAAATTTTGCCTGCAAACTTAGCAAATTTGCATTTGCATTGCGCTCATTTTTTATGCTTTGCGTGGCGTTTTTTTGGGCTTTTTGGATAATTAGATTTTTTGCATTTAGATAGCCTGCTATGTGATTTTTTTCTCTTTTTTTATGTAGCACCCCCTTTGCTTGCAAATCAAAAATCCCATAAAACACATAGGGCAAATCCAAAATCCTACTTGCTATGATTGCTGGAAATGCCTTTAACTCCAAGCCATATTGCGTGATTTCTAAATATTTTGCACGCGCTAGGATTTTGATTTCTGGGGGTTGATTGTGTGGATTTTGCATCATATCTAGTGCGTAGTCTAGCGCAGAATCTAGCAACAAAGATTCTTGCGCATTTGGCAAATCTAGCAAGTTAAAATCTAGACTAGAATCGATATTTTCCCCCAACGCAAAATTAGATTTTGGATTAGATTCTAAATTATTAGTAAGATTTTGTGGATTATCCACAAAATCATCATCAAAAATAGCAATCTCATCAAGCGAAAAATCATTTATCACATTTTCGTTCGTAGCTTCGTTCATAGTTTCATTCGTAGCTTTATTTGTGGATTCATTCATAGTTTCATTCGCCATATTTTTGCTAGTGGCAAAATCATTTAGTGCAAAATCGCTATGTTTAGCATTTGTAGATTCTAGGCTTGCTTTTTTAGCAAGGGCGTGGGGCTTGCTAAAAAAAAGCGGATACACATTTGGGCTAGATTTTAGACTAGATTTTGGGCTAAAAATCGCGCTAGATTTTGCCTCGCGTGCCAAATCCAAGCTAGGCTTAATGCTAGATTCTTTATTGCTAGGCTCTTTTATACTTGCGATAATGTAATCATCATATTTGCCTACCAAACGCAGTCTAAAAAGCGTGGATAAAGCATTTTTGGCAGAATCTTGCGCTAGATTTTGTGGTGTTTGCAGGGGATTTTGTGGATTTTTTGTTTGCGGATTTTGTGGATTTTGCAAGGTTTTAGGATTTTGCGGATTTTGGGTGGTTTTTGCATTGATATTTGGCAAAAATTGCGCAAATGGATTTTGTGCGTTTAGATGTTGTCTTAGCGCGTTTGCTAGCTCATCTGTGGGAGCAAAATCAACTAGCAAATCAAAACCTTTGAGAGAGTAGCTACCCTGAACCTGTGCTTGCAGTGTATCAGCTAGCACAAGGCTACTTTTGATTTTTCCAAAAGAAATGTGCAAGGATTTTATTTGCGTGCGAATGGGGAGTTTTGCGTTTATCCCTGCTTGAAGTATGGGGGCTAAAATCTTGTTGCCAAAAGAAGTAAAAAGCAAGATATTTGCCCCCACTATGAGCGTGGCAAGAAAAATCCCAATACTTAAAAAAACCTTACGCAATGTTTGCCTTTTTTAGATTTTAGCAGTGCTAATACGCGCTTTTTAGCCCTCTTTTTTGCCACGCAGAAATGATAAGTGCGAGCGTGAAAGCCACAAACGCATACACATACCATTCAATCACAATAGGGTCTCCAGAGGCATAAGAATGCTTGCCCGATAGAAAATAATTTACCCCAAAATAAGTCATCAAAATGCTATAAAACGCCAGCACAGACGCGCTTGCAAACACAAAAGGCATATTTGCAAACCCCATAAAGCGCAAATGAAGCACGATGCCATAAACCACAATACTAACCAACGCCCAAGTCTCTTTTGGGTCCCAGCCCCAATACCTCCCCCACGACTCATTAGCCCACACCGCGCCCAAAAAATTGCCAATCGTCAAAAACAAAATGCCTAAAATCATACTCATTTCGTTAATCGCGCCCACAGAAAAAATCGCCTTATCAATGTTGTTTTTATCATTTGTGCGGAGCAAAAACAAAATAAGGCTAAAAACGCCAAGCACAAAGCATAATCCCAAAAATCCATATCCAGCCGTAATCACGCTTACATGGATATTTAGCCAATACGATTTTAGCACGGGGACTAGGTTTGTGATTTGTGGGTTCATAAACCCCGCGTGTGCGACAAAAAGGCTTATGCCAGATAAAAAGCTAGCCGCACACAATGCCAAAATATATCGCTTAAAAAACACCGCGCCAGCTACCCCGCTAGCCCACGCGATATATAGCATCGACTCATAGGCATCACTCCACGGCGCGTGCCCTGCGACATACCAGCGCAAAGCTAGCCCAAAGCTATGTGCTAGCACGCACACTCCCAAAATGCCAAAGATTCCATAATAAATCCATTTTGGCAATGCCTTGTCCCGCACGATAAACACAAGCACCACGATAAACCCTAGCAAACCTAAAATCATATAAGGAAAAATGAGTTTTTCAAAAATATTGTAATGATTTAAGATTATTTCCCATTCTACTTGCGATTGGCTTAGATAGTCGCTCCCGCCGTTGCTCTCTTGATAGGATTCTATCGCTTTTAGGGCGATATTTGCGTTTTTCCACGAGTTTGTTACCACCCCTTCTAGCACGCCAAAGGCAAACATATTGATGATAGAATATTGCATTTCAAAGAGCTTTTTTTGCTCATCATTTAGCATATTTTGCATATATAGCACCATAAGTTCGCTAGGCGAAAACCACCGCTTGCTTTCTCTATCGGGGAATACACGCAGGCTAAGAAGATTTTGGGTATTGGTAAAAATCTCAAACCGCTCACTAACAGCGATTATATCTTTGTCAAACTTGCTATGCTCTGATTGCGGGATTCTAGTAGTCTCGGCTAGGTAGTTGTGTAGCTTTGATTCTCCCAAATCGCTATCATAAATATCTAGCCAGCTTACATATTTTGCATCTTTTGGAGTGCCCAAAATCTCGCGCAATCGTGGCGTATCTGTGGCGATGATTTTGACTTTTTTCCAATCATTTGGAAACGCTATCATTCCTAGCAGGACTTCGACATTGCTAAGCCCATTAAAGCCGTCTTTTTTGTGGATTTTATGGACAAATTCCATAGCCACCGTATCAAATGGCTTAATGCGTCCCATAAAATCTTGCGTTTGGATTTTGCCAAAACGACTTTGAAATTCCCCCGCATTTGCTTTTAGCAAATCTATTCGCTCATTGATATGTTTTTCATTTATCAAATACGGGCTAATCTGTGCGTCATTTAGGGCTTTTTCTAGCTCGGGGGTTATGTTTAGAGAATTTGCGTTTGGTAGATTTTGCATTTCCAAATCGCTTAGATTTTCGTGTGGATTTTGATTGTTTTGGGTGGGATTTTTTGGCGTGGGATTTTGCGCGCCTTGTTTTGTTTGTGGCGCAGGATTTTGTGGAGTGGCGTTTTGTGGCGCAAGTTTTTTTTGTGGATTATTTTTGGGAGCAGATGAGTGAGTTTCTATATTTTGGGGTTGATTTTGCGTGGGATTTGATTGGGTGTTAAGTTGATTTGATTGTGCGTTAAGTTGGGTTAGATTTAGCAATGCAAATGCGATAAACACGCTACTAATGCTACTTAAAACCTTGCTAGAAGTTGTATTTTTGCTAGTAGATTTTGGGCTAGATTCTGCGCTGTTTGCATTATTTGTGGATTCTAAAAATCTAGCTAGCATTTGAAATCGTCCATTTTTATCAAAAAGCAATAAAATCCCCGCCAAAATCAACACCGCATAGCCGATATAAGTTGGGATTTTGCCGGGGTCGTTATTGACTGAAAGGACGCTTGTGTAGGCATTTACCTCATCGTCAAAATAATAATTGCTTTGATAAAATCGATACCCCCCAAAATCAAGCGTGTGGTTCATATAGATTCTAAAAGGAAACAAAATCTTATCATTTTCATCTAGCACTTCGATTTGTGAGGCATACGATGAGGGATTTTCCGTGCCTGCGTAAGTTTTTTTCTCAAACTCCAACAAACGGATTTTAAAAGGCAATGCCACTTTTTTTGCCCCCCAATGAAATCCAAACTTCATTCCCCCCACTTCTACGCGCAAGATTCTATGCTCATTTGAGCCACCTGCCCCGCCCAAAAGCGATATTTCCTGCGTGTCGCCATTATATCTTACTTCCAATGTCAAAAGCATTTCTCTATTTTTGGGATTTTCATCATTTGGGGGCGTTAGGGCGATGTCTTTTGAAGCGATATGCAAAGGCTTGCCAAAAATCTCTACAACTTCATTGATTTTGGGTTTGGCAAAAAATGTCCCATACACGCTAATATCCGCGCTTACAAATTGTGGCTGTGCTTTTTGCCAATTCTCATCAATCGCAGAAATATTTATATAATTTTCACTTGAATAGAAAAAATCCGCGCTTTGATTTTCGCTAACCACAAAAATCCCCTCTCTACCAAAATATCGCGTAACACCCGCACCAATGATAATAATGATAAAGGAAAAATGAAAAAGTGCTGAAATGTATTTTTTGCGAGGAAGTGAGCGATAATGGATAAAACTAGCAATCAACGCAATAATAAGATAAATATGAAGCAGGACAAACCACCACGAATTATATACGATTGCCCGTGCGGCTATCGTGCCATAGTCATTTTCGATAAAAGTCGCCACCGCGCAAGATAGCGCGTAAAAAAACGCCACAGGCAAAATCGTCCAAAACGAATAAAAAAACCTAAAATACGATGGGTTTGGGGCTTGATTTGTCGCTTGATTTTGGGGCAGATTTTGGGTTTGATTGTTTAAAATCTTATTTTTTGGATTTTTAGCAGAATTTTGTGCCTCTTTTTGCAAAGCCTCATTTTTTGGATTTTGCACTTGATTTTGCGCAATATTTTTAAAAGCATTTTTTAGGGATTTTACTTTGTCTAAGAATCTCATTTTTTTCCTTTGTCGCTGTGATTTGTGGCTATTTTTAGTTGTTAAAATTTGCTAGATTTTGCCCTGCAAATATTAGTAGATTTTTTACGCTCATTATTGAGTGTCTTCATTATCTCTCTCAAATGCGTTTTGCAACTCTTTTTGCACTAGCATTGATAGCTTTTTTTCATCGCCTTTTGCCTCACTCCATTTTCCACTTGTGATAAATCCTAACAATGCCCTAAACTGCGCTGGTGGCAAGTAGCTAGGATATTGCAAGATACTCTGCCCTTCCTTGCTAGCTAGCACGATAGTAGGCGTGGGGGAAATGCCATAGATTTGGGCTAGCTTTTTGGTGGGGAGTTTGACTTCTTTTATGCCGTGTTGCGTGGTGTTTGAGGCGGTTTTAGATTCTGTTTTAGAATCCATTTTGGATTCCGTATTGCTGATTATAAAATTATGGATTTTGGCATAGCTTAGGTTGATATAATACGCGCTAAATTCCTCCCCTATAATCCTTTGCAGCTCGCTATCTTGCTTAATATCATTTTTTAGCCTCTCGCAATATTTGCAACCATTTGCCCCAAAAATAAGAAGCATATACTTGCCATTTGGGCTAATCTCCTTAGTATCCCTAAAAATATGCTCTAACCCTAAATATGAGTTTTTATCTAGTTCGCTAGATTCTAGGTTTTGGCTATGCTCGTCCTTGCAACCGTTTAGCAAAAACATATTTAGCACCAAAAACGCACCAAAAAACGGCACAAAAATCATATTTGCAAAATGATTTTTTGCGTATTTTTGGCGTTTGATGATTTGGCGTTTTGCAAAAGATTTATTTGCAAGGGGGATATTTGGCATTATTTTTTTGCGCGATATGTCAAAAACTTTTTTCATTTTATTTTCCTTTGTTTGTGGGTTTGATTTTGTGGGATTTTGTGGCTATTTTGACTTGTTTTCCTTGTTTGTCTTGTTTGTTGATTTTGCTTTTGTGGGATTTAGATTTTGCATTAGATTTTTTGTTGTTAGATTCTTTGTATGTTTTTGAAGCATTTTTTTTGCTTGGATTTTTGATTTGCAAAAATTTTGATTTTTTTCGTGCAGTGGCGGGGGATATTTGCTGTGTTGCGTGCTTTTTTAGTGCGTCATTTGCCAAATCTATGATGATTTTTGCAAAGCCCTCTTTGTCATTTGGGCATTCACACACGATATAATCACTGATTTTTAGAGAATCCGCTAACTCTTTGTATTGGATTTTTAGCTCATAATCTGTTTCAGAATTATCAATGCTAAAAGCTAGCGGATAAATGATGATTTTGCTATCTTTGTTTGCGGTGATGGTGCTACTTGTGCTAGGCTCTATCCAGCGCATAGGTCCTACTTTGCTTTGGTAGCATAATAGTATGTTTGCAAATCTTACCCCCCTAGATTCTAGGATTTGGCTTATGAGGCGCTTGCCATTTTCGCAATGCTCCACATAGCAATCGCCCTTATCAATTAGGCTTTGAGGCAATCCGTGCGCGGACAATAATAGCACAAATTCGCTTGGATTTTGTGCGTTGTTTTTTTGCAAAGTAGCGACTATCTCATCTACGATAAACTCATAAAACGGCACATAATCGCTAAAATGCTCCACCACGCTAACGCGGGGAGCGTATTCTAGGGCTTTTAGCCCCCGCTTTGCATCTAAAAAAGACGAATACGCAGTCGCCGTAGAAAACTGCGGATACAGGCTAAAAAGCACCAAATCCTCCACGCCACGCGCCTGCAAATCACTAAGCACTTCTTGGCAAAAAGGTGGCGTATATCGCATAGCATAGGTGTAAATCTTGCTAGAATCTAGCGCGTTTAGCGCATTGGTAAGGGCGAAAGTGTGCTTTATTAGCGGGGAGCAGCCGCCGATTTTGCGGTAGTTTTCTTTGACGGATTCTAGCCTTTTGGATACGATTATGCTACCCACCATTTTGCGAACTAGGCTATTTCGTATCGGTAACAAAAGCGGGTCGCCAAAAATGTTTTTTAAAAACGGCTCTACACCCGCAATATCCGTGGGTCCTCCCATATTTAGAAGCACGACTGCGGTTTTGGGAGTAGATTTGCCACTTTTGCCACTTGTGCTATGTTGTGGGTAGATTTTTCCACTTGTGCTTTTTTGGCTAGAATCTTTTGATTCTTTGCTATATTTTTTTGTGGATTTTTGGGGGTTTTTGTCTTGTGTGGATATATTTTTCATTTGTGAAAACCTTGCATTTGTCAAAACCTTGCGTTTATAAAAACTCTGCCTAAAACAAAACCAAAATCTTAGCAAAATCTAAGCAAAATATTACAAACAAAACAGCGCAAAATGTTTTTCATAAATTTTTATAACCTGCGATTTTTGCTTTTTGTGATTTTGGGTTTGCCAAATATGTTGCAAGTTTTTGCAATGATTTTTGCAAGAATTTTTGAAAGATTTTTCAAGTTTTTTTCAATGATTTTTGAATGATTTTTGAAGTATAGATTTGCTAAAATACGATTTTTTTTAGCACTCAAACGATACAAATCTATACAAAAACTACACAACGCCAAAAACGCAACAACCGCTAAAAAGGAGCAAATATGCCAAATGAAGTCGATATGGTGGCAAAAGCATTTAATGATATGGTGTTTTTCCACGCCTTTTTTATGGGGTTTTTCCCTATCCCATTTCTTATCAATCTCTACACGCTTTTTACTTACAAAACCTACCAAAAAGTCATCACCAAAATCTGGTTTGTAATGCCTATCATTTTTTTGCTTGTAAGCATTGGCAGCTTTACAGGGGTATTTATTTTGGCAAGCGTGCAATGGGCTATGAGTGCGCGTGTGTGGGCAATGTGTGGATTTATGGCATTTGTATTTGCAGGCGAGATAATACGACTAAAAAGACTAAAAATCGCAAAAACTAGCGAAGCAAAAATGCTAAGCTACATAACATTTTGCAAGATTTTATACGCGCTAGATTTGCTAGGGGCGGTGGTTTTTACATTTAGGATTTTTGCGTGAGGCAAATTTTATGCTACTTTATGCTACATTTATGCTACAAAAACTGCTTGCAGATTTTAGATTTTGCTTGCAATGTCGCTAATCTTTTCATAACCTTATAAGCAAAATTAGCAAAATCTTTATTTTTTCACTTTTGCTTCACAACGATAAATTTTCATTTACTTATATTGTCAAATCGCCTAAATAGCGCATTTCTAGCGAAGTCTAAATCCTAAAATCCACTAAAATCAAAATAAACACATTCCACACTTTATCCCCTCAAAACTACCAAAAAAACGAATCTTTCTCATTATAAACATCATTTTGAGAGTTTATAAGAATTAAGCGCAGTTTTATTTTAAATGATTATAATGCCCTGCGTTTGTTTTATTTTTAAGACAAACTATCAAAATCTAAAAGGAGCATTTATGAATCTCTCACATATCGCATTTAATGCGCTAGATTCTAAAACAGAATCTATTTTTGGTAAAAATCCTAGTAAGTTTATGGCAACTTGTGCTTTGGGGCTTAGCCTAGCTAGCTCGCTTTCTTTCGCGGATAACGAGAGAGAGAGAGAGAGAGAGAGTAACTCACGCAATATTATCATTGCGAACATTTTAGATTCTAAAGAATCTAAAATGCGTGGGAATCTATCTCTTTGCGACAATGAGTCTTGCGACAAGCACAACAAAATATCCAAAAATGAAGTATCTACAAATAGCACAAAAACACAAAATAAGATACTTCGCCTTGCCCAGTATGACAATGTGGATTCTAAATCCTTAGATTCTGCAAATACAGATTCCACAAATACAGATTCTACAAATCCCATCGAGTCAAAATCCACCGATTCTACCCAAAGATACAACAAACTAAAACAAGACAAAAAATACGACAACCTAGAAGCAAAGCAACTAGAAAAAGTTGTCGTTACCGCAGGTGGTTTTGAGCAAGACTACACCCTAGCCCCTGCAAGTATCAGCACGGTAAGCCCAAAAGAAGTGATGAGCCGTCCTGTGCGAGATTTGGGCGAAGCGATACAATATGTGCCCGGTGTCAGCATAGATAGCGGTATTTCTAAGTCAAGCGGGTATAATATCTCTATTCGTGGCTCAACTGATGTGCTTACCCTAATCGATGGCAATCGTGTAAATTCAGGTGGTAACTCACTTTTCCCAAATGGCTATGGAAGCGCGGTAAATTACTTTATCCCGCCAATGAGTGCCATTGAGCGTATCGAAGTAATCCGTGGTCCCGCTTCTACGCTCTATGGTAGCGATGCTATGGGCGGTGTGGTAAATATCATCACAAAGAAAAACTTTGATAAATGGGGCGCAAGTCTCCAGCTTAACACCACCTTGCAAGAAGAAAAGCGGTTTGGACATCAGCAGGGCTTTAGCTTCTATACCGCAGGACCGCTAAATAGTGCGAAAAATTGGGGGCTAACTCTGCGTGGGAGTCAATATGCGCGCTTTGGCGTCCCGCTAAAAAATCTTATGCTTCCTCATCAAAGCAACAATACAGCGCAAGCTAGCACGCTTGTAGGCATAGCACCCGGACAAATGTATAATATCGGCGGACGCTTGCAGTGGAATTCACTTGCTTTAACGGGCAACTCCCCACGCGATAGCGTCTATGTGGATTTGGACTATGGTGCACAGCTTTTTGATAATAGCGATGGTTTGTTGCTATCAAATTGGAGTCAAAATTGGCGTCCGGGAAATGATACAAATAACCTAAGGCGATTAAATGGCTATGACCCAGATTACAACATTTTCCGCACAAATGCGATTTTATCGCACAGCGGTAGCTATGTGTATCGCCCAGATTCTATATTCACTTCGCTAAAAGTAGATAACTCATTGTCATACAATAGAATGTCAAATGACGGACGCACCGTGCCTTTTAGCACATCTACACCAAATGGAAATTTAGGCACAGCACAAAATCCACTTCAACAGACATTTAATGGCGTAACCGCAGGCGATGACAGAGACTTAATCGCACAAGATATTATTTTTGACCACAAAGACAGAATGCTTTTTAGCTTTGGCTCGTGGGGTGGGCTAAATCTAAGTGTAGGTGGCAGGTATTGGTATAATACCTTTAATGATAAATTATTAGCCGTAGTCGCGCAAGGTGCTAGCTCACTAAAAGACCAGCATATCGGTGCGATTTTCGCAGAAGGCGAGCTAATGCTTTTTGATAGAGTGTTTTTGACACTTGGTGGGCGGGGGAATTTTAACTCATTATTTGGGGCAAATTTTTCTCCGCGTGCGTATATTTCATATAAATTTCAAAATGGAGTGGCTATAAAGGGTGGCGTATCCACAGGATATAAAACCCCTGCTCTAAACAATCTCGTAAATGGTGTAGTAAGTTTTTCAGCAAGTGGGCAACAGCCAACTTATGGAAATCCAAAACTTACGCCAGAAACTAGCGTGAGTTACGAAGTGTCTATGTTGTCCGAAAATGATTATCTTAATGCAAGTATGACATTATTCTACACAGATTTCAAAGACAGAATCACAAGCGTGGGTGGATTTGCAATAGGAAGTGTGGTGGGGACTACGGGGCAGATTTGTAGCGCACAAGGCAACTATAGCTGCTCATACTACACCAATCTAGGCGAAGCAAAATCCTATGGCGCAGAAATCTATCTAGGATTAAAGCCAATAAGCGTAGGCTATGGTGAGATAAGCGCAAACGCGGCATATACATACAATCACACTTATATCTCTCGCACCGCACAAGGCGCGACAGGTAGCACAGACCAAAGACTTACCAATATCCCACTTCATAGTGTGAATGCAGGCATAAACTACGATAGCAAGTATTTTGGCGCATATATACGACAAGAGGTAAAAACACATCTCTATCGCGGGAATCCAAACACGCCAAACACCGCAGCAGCCACACTTGGCGAATATTACAAGCCGATTTTGCTAACGCATTTAGGATTTTATGGCAACCCCACAGAGCATTTGCGCATAACCTTTGCTATATATAATTTACTTAATAGAAACTTTGTGGATTATCAGCAATATCAATCAAACGCAAACGGCACAATGTCGTGGGCAAACAACTACAACTATATCCGCGAGGGCAGACGCTACTATCTTAGTTTGACTTATGATTTTTAGGCGATAATTTGCATTTGCAATGAATGTAAAAGATTCTCCCCTTTTTTAGATTCCCCACTCTTTTAGATTCTCACTCTTTTGCGGAGGGGATAAAAAGGGTGGGTAAATCAGTCATTGCGAAAATCTACGACCTAGACAAAAATTGTGGATTCGTGGTAATCCACGCTGTCATTGCGAGCAATTAGATTCTGCTTTTTTAGCAGAATCTAATGCGTGGCAATCTACTTTGCCTATTTTACATTGCAGATTGCCACGCTCACTGCGTTCGCTCGCAATGACTACAATGCTTGCTGTCATACTACGATTTTGTAGAAAACAAAGCTTCTCTTTTATTGTCATATTGAGTGCGTGAGCGCGAAATATCTCTGTTTTTATTGACATTTTGAGATACTTCGCTTTGCTCAGTATGACAAGTGTTTGCAGTATGACAAAAGTCGGTAGTATAGAAAGTGTTGCTATCATTGCGAGAATTTTCAATGCTGTCATTGCCACGCGTGGCGTAGCCACGCTCACAATGACGGCAATGCAAAATCTAGCAATGACATTGAAAATTTTTGCAACATTTGAAAATCTCGCAACATTCAAAAATTTTTCGCAATGACTACAAAAATGGCTACAAAATGACTGCAAAAAACAACACAATTTCTTAAAAACTTTGAATACTTCACAAAATCTAAAACAAAAAACGCTAATAAACGCGACAATAAACACACGAATAAAATCTAAATCAAACATTAAGCATTTTTTTATACAATTCTAGGGTTTATTTTTAGGATTTTTGTGCGTTGATTTTGGCATTTAGATTTTTTGTTTTATTGCGCATTTACGCATTGCAAGTAAGCATATAAGGACATTTCGTGCGAAGTTTTTCAGAGATTTTATTAGCGTTGCAAGAGTTTTGGGCTAAGCAGGGTTGTTTGATAGTCCAGCCCTATGACATTCCTGCGGGGGCTGGGACATTTCACCCTGCGACTTTGCTTAGGAGTTTGGATTCTAAGCCGTGGAGTGTCGCGTATGTCGCGCCATCGCGCCGTCCCACCGATGGACGCTACGGGGAGAATCCAAACCGCTTAGGGAGCTACTATCAGTTTCAAGTGCTTATAAAGCCAAATCCTAGCAATATCCAAGAGCTGTATTTAGAGTCGCTAAAGCAACTTGGTATCGATACGACTAAGCACGATGTGCGCTTTGTGGAGGATAATTGGGAATCTCCTACGCTTGGCGCGTGGGGGCTAGGCTGGGAAGTGTGGCTAGATGGTATGGAAGTTACGCAATTTACTTATTTCCAGCAAGTTGGTGGGCTACCCTGCGAGCCTGTGGCGGTGGAAATCACTTATGGCGTGGAGCGACTTGCGATGTATATTCAAGGTGTGGAGAGCGTGTTTGATATTTTTTGGGGGCTAGATTCTCTCAAACAGCGCGTGTATTACAAAGATGTGCATAAAGAGGGTGAGTTTGAGTTTAGCAAATATCATTTTGAAGTGGCTGATAGTGCGATGCTTTTTAGCGCGTTTGATAGCGCGCAGGGCGAGGCGAAGCGGTGCTTAGAGGCTGGTTTGCCATTGCCCGCGTATGATTACACTATGCTTTCAAGCCATTATTTTAATGTGCTTGATGCGCGCAAGGCTATTTCGGTCGCACAGCGACAAAACTATATCCTAAAAATCCGCGAGCTTGCCAAAGCGTGCGCTGTGCTGTATAAAGAGCAAGAGGGAATGCGAGAAGCACGGCTAGCAAGTGCAAAATAGCCCAAAATCTAAATAAGATTTTGCAAGATTTGCACACGATAAAATCCACAAAAAGAGAAAAAATGAAACTTGAAGAGATTTATAGGATTTTAGATAGCATTAGCCCCTTTGCCCTGCAAGAATCGTGGGATAATAGCGGAATCAATCTAGGACATTCTAGCCAAGAAATAAGCGAGATTTTTATAAGCCTTGAAGCGGATTTAGACATCGCTACAAATCTACCGCCAAATAGCCTGCTTATCACACATCACCCGCTTATTTTTTCTCCGCTAAAATCTTTTGATACTTCACACTATCCAGCCAAAATCCTGCGCCTACTTATCCAAAAAAACTGCGCCCTAATCGCCACGCACACAAATTTTGACAAAACACATTTAAATGAATATTTCGCAAAAGAGATTTTAGGATTTAGCGATGCTAGCGTGTGTAGTGATAATCTCACGCGATTTTGCCCCACTGCGCCTACGCCCATCGCCACTCTAGCAAATCTCATAAAATCTAAACTAGATTTATCACATATCGCTTATAGCACACCAAAAGAGGATTTTATGGTGTCGCAAGTGTATTTTGTCTGTGGCAGTGCGGCTAGCTTTTGGAGCAAAATCGCAAAAGGCGAGATAAAACCAGATTTTGCCACAAATGCAAAATCCACGCCACAAAATCCAAAAAATAACGCCTGTCTAATCACTAGCGATATAAAATACCACGATGCGATGAGTGCTAAATGTGCCAATATTGCTTTGATAGACGCCACGCATTATGCTAGCGAGCGACATTTCGCAAAAATATTGCATAATCATTTGCAAAATAAACGCCTTAATTGTATAATGCTAGATAATTTTTCCCCATTTTCTTATGTATGAAAGGAACACGATGAATAAAAATCTAACCCAGCTTATCGCCATAGCCAAAATCGACAAAGAAGCAGACGCGCTAGACCCGCAAGTCCAAGAAAGACAGGCAAAACTAGACAAACTACTAACCGAAAAAGCAAAGCAAGAAGCAAAACTTCGCGCTATCGATGAAATGCAAGAAGAAGCAAGGCTAACCATCACGCGCAATGAAACTATCATCAGCGATAATTCTAAAAAAATAGAGGACATTCAGCAACGACTAATCGAGCCTCGCTCCGATAGAGAAGCGCGCACTCTAGCCATAGAAGAGGATTTGGCAAAAGAGCAGATTCGGCATTCTAATAACGAAATAGAGCGACTAAACAAAGAAATAGCTAGCAGAGAAACGCAGGTAAATGAGACAAATGCCGAGCTTGAAAAACTAAGCGCAAATATCAAAGAAGCCAAAGAAATCTGCGAAAAAGAAATCAGCCAAATCAAAGCCCAACAACAAGAGATTTTTAAGAAAAAAGAGGTGCATATCGCCTCCATCGACCAAAAAGTCATCACTTTTTATGAAAAAATACGCCGATGGGCAAAAGACTCAAGCGTAGTCCCTGTCAAAAAACAAGCGTGTGGCGGGTGCTTTATCCGTCTAAATGACAAGCTGTATTCTGATATTTTGCAAAGTAGCGAAATCATAAACTGCCCACATTGCGGTAGGATTTTATACATTACCGAGGATATCGCAGTAAGCACCCCTGAAGTAAGCAAGAAAAAAACAAAAAGCAAGGCAGAAAAACAAGAAGCATAGCATAATGCGCAATTAAGCATTAAAAAGATTGCGTTTTAAGAGGGTTGGCGATGAGTTTTTTGCGCCTGTTGGGATATATCATCATTGTTTTAATCTTTAATCTAGCGGGGCTAATTTTTGTATGTTTTTTAGAATCTAGGCGAGTGCAAAGAGAGGGCGGGAGCAGTTTTTTAGCAAGTTTATGGCATTTGTTTGCGGGGGTGGCGAAATTTATCATCGCTATTTTGCTGATTATTTTGGCGTTTTATTCATTTTCGCGGTGGAATCCTAGCGACAAAACAGACACAGCACAAAGCCAAAATCCACACAAAAACAAACACCTAAGCAAGCCCAAAAACAAGACCAACAAAACAAACAAGACAAAGAAAAAGCAGACCCCCTTAGCAAGCTAAGCTCTAGCGAATTAAGAGCTAAATGGGAGGTAAGTGCGCACGATGAAGAATTGCGAAAAAGAATCGATAAGATTTTGATAGAGCGGACAAGAAAACAAATCAACAAATAAAAAAATAAGCAAAAAACAACAAAAAAGCAAAAAATCTAAAATCCACACCAAAATCCATAAAATCCAAAATAAGGGGCGACATTGCGCTATTTTTACCTTTTTGCGTGTTTGATTTTGTATGTTATTAGCCTGCCTTTGTTGATTTTGACAAGTTTTAAGCGCAAGCATAGATTGTCGATTCCGCGCAGATTTTTCCCCTTTGTTTTTCCTATATTGCGATTTTTTGGGCTAAGCTCTGCGCAAAGATTTTGCCAAAATTTCACCCCGCAAGTGTGGCTACACGCCTGCTCTTATGGCGAAGTCAAATCGCTAGAATCCATTATGGCTTTTCTTTTAGGCAAAAATCCTAATGAGCTAGCACAAAAAAATGCCAAACGAGATTTCACAAACAATGATTCTACCACATCTAAAAATCCCAAATTGCGACCCAAAAACTTGCAGATTTTACTCACCACTATCACGCACACAGGCTACACGCTAGCAAAGCAGACCTACGCAGATAGCGAAAATGTGCGCGTAGAATTTTTGCCCTTTGAAATCTTTTTGCCTTTTTATGCAAAATGTTTTTTTGGCAACAAATCTCATTCTAAAAACGACACAAAATCTAGCGATTGCACTAGCAAAAATATTTCATCACTAAGATTGCTTTGCGTATTTGAAGCAGAATTATGGCTAAATCTTTTTGCCCTAGCTAAGACACTAAAATCCCAAACAATGCTAATAAACGCTAGAATCTCATCTCGCTCCCTCCCGCGCTATCGCAAGTTTGCTTTTTTTTATCGTCATATTTTTGCGCTCATTGATAGCGTTTTTGCCCAAAGTGATGAGGACAAATCCCGCTTAGAATCGCTAGGGGGAAAAAATATCCACACCATAGGCAATCTAAAAACGCACAATCCCCCGCAAATCACGCATAATTATGCCAAGCCAAATGGAGTGCTATTTTTGGCAGCTTCCACACATAGTGGCGAAGAAGAAATCATCTTGCAAGCCTTTCTCAATGCGTTTGGAAATAATTTTAATGACAAAGATTTTGGCAATAAAGAATCTAAAAATGTGGATTTTGAAAAAAAAGATTTTGGAGCAAAAAAGCGATTGCAAACCCCACTAGATTCTACGCTAGATTCTAAAAAAAATCTAGCAAAATCTAGCGATAAATTTCTAGCCATTATCCCGCGCCACCCCGAGCGATTTGGCGAAGTGGCAAGACTGCTAGAATCCAAAAATCTGCATTTTACGCGTTTGAGCGATGGCTATGAAAAGGCATTTAGAGGGGAGGCAAAAATCCTGCTTGTGGATATGCTAGGCGAGCTAAACAATCTCTACAAAATCGCAGATATTAGCATTTTAGGTGGTGCATTTAGCAAAAACGGCGGGCATAATCCATTAGAGCCAGCGTATTTTGAAAATGTGCTTATAAGCGGGGAGCATATTTTTAACCAAAAAGCCCTTTTTGCGCAGGTCAAAAATGCCTATATCATCGCGCAAGATACGCTAGAATCAACCATTAAAGATTATCAATCATTGCAAAAAAGCCACATTGATAGCTCTAATATTTCATTATCAATCCTGCTAAAATCCATAAACAACGCATTGCGCTAAAATCGCGCTAGCTAAAATCTAAAAAAAGAAACAAAAATGCAAAAAAAGACCGCAAAAAAAACACCAAAAAACCCCATAAACAAAACAATAAAAAAAGCGACAAAAAAAGCTAGCACAAAATCCACAAAACAAAGCACAAACACATTTGCAAAAAACGCAAAATCTACTCAAATAAATTTGCAAAAAAGCCCTGCAAAAAGCACGCAAAAAAACCCGCAAAAAAGCACGATAAAAAATCCACAAAATCCACAAAAAAGCCTTACAAAAACTTCGCAAAATCCACCCTCAAACAAAGAGCAAAAAGCCTACAAACTTTTAAGCGAGCAGTTAAATATTTCAAACGCAAAAGCAAAATCCCTCATCGATAGAGGGCTTGTAAGCGTAAATGGCAAAAAGCTAGCACTTGCTAGAATCCCCCTGCCAAAAAGCACCAAATTTCACATAGCACAAATCCAAGAAATGCGGATTTTATACCAAGATAGGGATATTTTATGCGTGGATAAGCCCGCATTTATGGATAGCTACGAAATCCAAAATCAATGCCAAGACACACAAAGCAAGGAATGGGTGCTACTTCATAGGCTAGATAAGCAAACAAGTGGTTGTTTGTTGCTTGTAAAAAATGGTAGCGATTTTGCAAAAAAAGCCATAGATGAGTTTGCCAAAAATCGCGTTTATAAGCTCTACACCGCCATTGTGAGCGGAATCATAAATGATGAATGCGAAATATCACTGCCCCTGCTAATCAAAAAAGGCAAATCTGCAAAATCCATAGCCATAATCCCAAAATCCACCCCCAAAACCCCAAACAAAGACACAAATCAGCACAACAAAACCCAACTAAAATCCGCCATTACGCGCATAATGCCTAAATTTATTCAAGGCAAAAAAACACTGCTTGAAGCACAAATAATCACAGGTCGCACACACCAAATCCGCGCCCACCTCCAAGCCATAGGACACCCTATTTTAGGCGATAGTCTTTATGGTGGGCTAAATGCTTCAAGGCTTATGCTACACGCTAGCGAGATTAGGATTTTTGAGTATGTTTTTACCTCTGCGTTGCCTAGTGAATTTGCGCTTAGAAGCTAGCTTTGTGGGGCTAGAAAATGGGCTAGAAATCTTATCTGGCAACATAAACGCCCTTTGTTTCGCAAAATCTACAAGCGATGATATATACGCGCTACTTTGGGAGCTAGGGAGCAATGTGCTAAAATATGGACTAAGAAAATCTAGCCAAAATGTTAGCTCTAAAACTTCCTGCAATGCGGATTTTGTAAAATCCACAAAATTAGATTTAAAAAATATAGATTTAGAAAAAATAGATTCTAGCAAAATCAACTTAAAAGCCTTTGTTTATAGCGATTTTGTAGAAATATCACTGCATTATAAAACAGGCTTCACACTAGCAAATTTTCACACCAAAAATGACGCAAAAAATCCCAACAAACAAAACACCCAAAAAAACACCAAACAAAACGCAGAAAAAATAACCAAAAATCCACCTAAAAATCCAAAATCTACTATGCCAAAATCTACTATGACTTTTGCCATAACCCCGCCTAAAACTTACTCTTTGCACTACTATGAGCTACAATCACAAGATTTTAGCCACATAGATTCTAGTCATCTAGGCAACAAAGTCATTGCCTATCTTGCAGAAAAAATCTGCTATGATACACCCAAAATCTTTTTTCTAAACGCAAGAGAGCGGATTTTGCGCGTGAGAATCCTGCCCAAAATTTAGAGCATTTAGGAGCAATAATGGTAAGTGTCGTGCTAAAAGATGAGAGGCTTTATGTGTGCTGGGTTGGGCGAGTAAAGAGCAATGAAGAGTTTTTGCTTTTTAAATCCCAACTAAACAACGCATTAGAAAAATTTATCGACAATCCGCACACCTTGCCTATGCCAAAAAGCAAAGACACAACTAAACCAAAAGAGGAAACACAAATAACGCCTATCCAAAAATATACATTTTTTAGGCTTATGCTTGTAAATGCCTATCCGTTTAATACCCACGCGCTAGGCTTTATTTTAAAGCTAAAACTAAACAACAAATATGATTTTGACATAGCCACTGATCATTATCGTTTGCTAAGTATGCTAGAGCATATCGAGTTTAACAAAGTTTTTAACATAAATATCGACACCGATCCTAGACTTACCACAAAGGGCAAAGTCTTAGATTCGCAATAATCGCACGCGAAAATTACACTAAATTTTATGCACAACCACACGATAAGGAGCAACTTTGCAAGCAGATTTTAATCAAGCAAATTTTAGCTTTTGGAACACCATTTATTCACAATTTGACCCTGTGGCGTTTAGCGTTTTGGGGCTAAAAGTGCATTGGTATGGTATCGCTTATGCGTGCGCGCTAATCCTAGCATTTTTTATCGCCAAATTTTTTATCCGCCGCTATCCCACTCGTTTTGACATCGCAGAATCCACCATTGATAGCTATTTTTTGTGGGCAGAAGTGGGCGTGATTTTGGGCGCTCGCATAGGCTATGTGCTGATTTATGATACAAATACGATGTATTATCTAAGAAATCCGCTAGAGATTTTTAGCCCCTTTGATAGCTATGGCAATTTTGTAGGAATCAGCGGTATGAGTTTTCACGGCGGGGCGGTTGGATTTTTGCTTATGTCGTGGCTTTTTTGTCGCTTCAAAAAACAAGGCTTTTTGAAGTTGATGGATTTGCTAGCGATTAGCGTCCCGCTTGCTTATGTTTTTGGCAGGCTGGGCAATTTTTTAAACCAAGAGCTTTATGGCAGAATCGTCCCAAATGATGATAGTTTCGGGCAAATGGTGGGAATCCTAGTAAATGGCGAGCTTCGCTACCCAAGCCAGCTTTTGGAGAGCTTTTTAGAAGGGGTGGTGCTTTTTGTCGTGGTGGCGTTTTTTGCTAGATTTTTGCGCAAAAGTGGCGCGCTTATCGCCATTTATGGCATAGGCTATGGGGTGGCGCGATTTATCGCGGAGTATTGGAGGGAGCCAGATGTGCAAATGGGGCTTTATTTTGGCATAGATGGGGGATTTAGCGGATTTAGTATGGGGCAGATTTTGTGTGGGATTATGATATTTGCAGGATTTTGCATTTTATTTTATGTATATTTGTGGGATAGCATAAAAGATAGATTTTGTGCCAAAATCAACAAAAAATAGCAAAAATACACTTTTATATGCAAATAAAATGAAATTTTCAAAATAAAGACAAAATTTATGTTGATTTTTTGTGCAATCATAAAATAAATTTAAGTTTATGCTTGCTAAAATAATGCGTTTTTTTGTTGATAAAAATTAGAAGTCAAAAAGGAGCAAAATGCACCCCAAATCTCAAACGCAGGCAAAATCCATAAAAGTATCTCTGCAAAATTTAGACGAAACCTACAAGCTAGACTATGTCGCTAAACAAGCTTGTGGAAGTGTGTGGTATGAGTCCAAAAAAACCATTATGCTAGCCGTTGTAACGATAGATGATGAAGCAAGACAAGAGGAGTTTTTGCCACTCACAGTGCAATATATCCACAAATCCTACGCCATAGGCAAAATCCCCGGTGGCTTTATGAAGCGCGAGGGCAAGCCTAGTGAATTTGAGATTTTGACTTCTAGGCTCATAGACCGCTCTTTGCGACCACTTTTTCCTAAGGGCTATTATTATCCAACCCAAATTAGCATTTTTGCGCTTAGCTATGAGGGGGAGAGCGATTTGCAAGTATGCGCTCTGCACGCTGCGGCAAATGCCCTGCTAATATCGGGGCTAGATTTTATCCCTGCGGTAAGTAGCGTTCGGGTTGGCAAAATCAATAATAAATTTGTGATAAATCCTAGCAACTCTCAAATGCAAGATTCTAGCCTTGATTTGTATGTATCAGGCAGTGGCAAAGATGTGCTGATGATAGAAATGAAAGGCAAAAAACAAACCCCAAAAGAATCCAACACAGAATCTAAAATAGATTCTAGCCAATCTAACCCATACATCGATGAGGATTCCCTACTTGAAGCGATTGCCCTAGCACAAAATGCCATACAAAAAGACTGCAAACAATACGACAAACTACTAAAACCACACAAAGCCCCTACCCTAGACCTCCCCATAAAGCCAGCCATCGTAAATGAATCTATCTATGAGCTAATCGCCAAAGACTATAAAAAACCCGTGCTAGAAGCGATAAAAGCGATGAGCAAATCCGAACGAAGTAGCGAGATAGATTCTATCGCCAAACAAATCCTAGAATCCAAAATCTTAGAATCCAAAAACGCAGGCACAGAGCTAGATGAAACCCAAACAAAAGAGCTAAAATCCTGCATAAAAGAAATGCTAAATCTCTACAAAAAACAAGAACTGCGCAAAATGGTGCTAGAATCCAATATCCGCGCTGATGGCAGGGGGCTAAAAGATGTGCGCCAAATCAGCATTGAGACAAATATCTTGCCCTGCGTGCATTCTAGCGCACTTTTTACGCGTGGTGAGACGCAAGCCCTTGTTACTTGCACGCTAGGTGGCGAAAATGACGCGCAAATATTAGATGATTTTAGCGGTGTAAATGCCTCTCCCCAGCCTCAAAGCACCCCTGTAAAAGAAAAATTTAGCTTTCATTATAATTTCCCTAGCTTTAGCGTGGGTGAGGCAAGTATGATAGGGGGAGTGGGCAGACGCGAGCTAGGACACGGAAATCTTGCCAAAAAAGCGTTAGAATCTAGCCTGCCAAGCAATAGGGCAAGTCGCAATATCATTCGCCTAGTCTCTGAAATCCTAGAATCAAACGGAAGCTCATCTATGGCAAGCGTGTGTGGCGGGGCTATGGCACTAAGGGCGTGCGGGATAGAAAATGAGCTAGTCGCAGGCGTGGCTATGGGGCTTATATGCGATGAAGCGCAGACAAAATCTAGCGCGAAATCTAGCAAAAAAGATTCTACAAATAACGCAAAAAAATACGCGATTTTGACGGATATTATGGGGCTAGAAGACCACGATGGGGATATGGATTTTAAGGTAGCAGGAAGCAAAAATGGCATAAACGCAATGCAGATGGATATAAAACTAGGCGGATTAGATTTTGATATTTTAAAAGAAGCGTTGTATCAAGCAAAAGAAGCAAGGGAGCATATTTTAGGCATTATGCAAGAAGCGTGCAAATCTATCAAAATCCAAGATGAGATTTTGCCAAAAAGTGAATTATTTGCCGTGCCAAGTGCCAAAATCGCTGATATTATCGGACAAGGCGGAAAGACGATAAAAGAAATCACGGAACGATTTGGAGTAAGTATTGATATTTTTAGAGACAAGGGCGAAATCCAAATAAACGCGCTAGATTCTATGGCGATTAGCAATGCAAAGGCGTTTATCCTAGCACTTATCACGCCTAAGGAAACTTACACTCAAGGCGAGATTTTTGATGGCATAATCAAATCTGTGGCAGATTTTGGGCTATTTATCGAGCTACCAAAAGGTGGCGATGGTTTGTTGCATATTAGCAAGTTGCCGCGCGAAAATACGCCACTAAAAGAGCGATACTCTCAAGGGCAAGTTCTAAAATGCGTAGTTATAGAAACTTTTCGTGGCAAAATCGGGCTAGCTTTAGCGTAATCTTAACTTTGTTTTGGCATAATCGTATTTGCACATTCAAAAAGCGCGAGTAGGGGATAAATCCGAAAGGCTAGAAAGGAGAAAAGAATGAAAGCACTTGGAATTTTGTTTTTTGGACTTGTAGGTTTTGCTTTTGCAGGTGAGAGCGTGTTTAGCGGTAGTGATTTATCACTTCTTATGGCATTGTCTGTGGCAGGCGGTGTGGTAGGACTTGGTATCGCTGCGCTTGGTGGTGCTATCGGTATGGGAAATGCCGCTGCTGCGACTATCTCAGGCACAGCGCGAAATCCGGGAATCGGTGGTAAATTGCTAGGGACAATGTTTATCGCGCTAGCACTTATCGAAGCGCAAGTTATCTACACGCTTGTATTTGCGATTATCGCTATTTATGGTAATCCTTTTTTACCAGATTCAGGCGCAATCGTTGATGCGTTTAGCGCGTTGCTAAAATAATTTAGCTTTTGTATGCCCGCTTAAATGTAGCCTTTGGCTTTTTTAAGCGGGTTTTTTTATTGACATTTTTAGCGTATTTAGCCGTATTTTAGCCCTGTGGCAAAGAGAATCTTTTTAGATTCTTGTGTTATTTAGATTTTTATTTTTGTTGCGCTGGTGGTGGAATTGGTAGACACGCCATCTTGAGGGGGTGGTGGGGCAACTCGTGCGAGTTCAAGTCTCGCTCAGCGCACCATCTAGTTTGGCATTTTGAGGTTTGCAAAAAAGTTGCGATACACCCTCATAACGCAAATCACAAACAATAAGCAATCACAAACAATGCGATAGCGTAGCAAAAAATACATTTTGATTTGTGATTTTCCAAAATGCTATCCAAAACGCCGAAGTGGTGAAACTGGTAGACGCGCTAGACTCAAAATCTAGTAGGGGCAACCCTGTGTCGGTTCAAGTCCGACCTTCGGCACCATAAATTCACAAAAATATTTAAAACTCCCTTTAAACTTCCTTATGATTTTTATGCTTATGATTTTTATGATTTTTGCACCAAATAACCAAATCCAAATAACCAAATAAGGATAAACAATGATTTCCCTCCGCAATGTCTCTAAAGTTTATCCAAATGGATTTTGCGCGATAAAGCCTCTTAGCCTAGAAGTGCAAAAAGGCGATATTATGGGAATCATCGGCTATTCAGGTGCGGGCAAATCAACCCTTATTCGCCTTATCAATCGTTTAGAAAATCCAAGCAGTGGCGAAGTCTTTATCAATGGCGAAAATATCTTAAACCTCTCCCAAGCAAAACTCCAAAAAAAACGGCAAAAAATCGGTATGATTTTTCAGCATTTTAATCTTTTGTCCTCGCGCTCTGTATATGGAAATGTAGCCTTTGGGCTTGAGATTGCAAAATGGCAAAAAGACAAAATCGACTCTCGTGTCAAAGAATTGCTAGAAATCGTGGGGCTTAGTGAAAAGGCGGATTTTTATCCAAGCCAGCTTAGTGGGGGGCAAAAACAGCGCGTAGCCATAGCCCGCGCTCTTAGCAACTACCCTGATATTTTGCTATGCGATGAGGCTACTAGTGCGCTTGATACCAAGACTACAAAATCTATCTTAGAGCTACTTAAACGCATTCAAGGGGATTTGGGGCTTACTATCGTGCTTATCACACACCAAATCGAAGTCGTCCAGCAAATCTGCAACAAAGCCTGCGTGATGAGCGCGGGAGAGATAGTGGAGAGGGGGAGTGTGGAGCAGATTTTTAGCGCACCGCAAAACCACATAACCCGCGAGCTACTCTCATATATGCCTACCCATCTTTTTGATGAGCAGTTTTTCAGTGGCAATCTTAGCAGTGGCACAAATTCCCTAATCAAAAATCCTAACAATGTCTATAAAATCTCTTTTGTAGGCGAGCATATCAACGAACCCCTAATCACCGAAGTAATCCAAAAATTTGGCGCAACAATCAATATTTTGGCAGGCAATATCGAGCCTCTTAGCACGACTAAGGTTGGGCATTTGCTTGTAGAATTTAGCCAAAACAATTCTAGCGATTTGCAAAAAATGCAAGATTCTATCAAGTATTTGCAAGAAAAAGGATTGCTTGTTACACATTTAGCAAGCCAAGAGAAACAAGCAACATAAGGGATAATATGGCAAAAAACATAAATTTTTTAAGCAATTTTACAAACGCTTTAATAGATTTTGTGGCAAATAATTCCGCTAGCTCTGTGGCAAAAATTATGCTTAAAAAAATGCTTTTTTTTGTGCGATTTTGCCTTATCATTTTTGGGATTTTATTATTGTTTGGATTAAGTCTTGCGCCATTTTTGCGCGATATAAGCACACTTAGCAATGTGGCGTATGAAAAATTTTGGCATAGTGAGGAAGTTTTATTAAAATCAGATGTTACAAACTCACAAAATCCGCAAGAATCCTTAGATTTGGCTAAAGAGGCAAACGCACAATCAAACAAGTATTTTTTGCACGCATTTTCACATTTTCTAGAAAACAAAGCACAAGATATAGATTCTGCCTTTAGCGATTTTTTGCATTTTGTAAGCCCTGCTATCATCAAATATTTTGGCGGTATTTTACGCGATTTTGTGCTAGATTCTAGCGAGGTAGAATCAATGCAAAATTTTACAGATTTTCATACCGATACCACAAAATCCACACAAGAATCGCAAGAATCGCAAAATCCACAAAGCCCACAAAATTCACAAAAACCACAAGATTCCACCAATAAGATTTTAGAAAACTTCATTTCTCAAAAGCTAGTTTATAACTACACGCAGATTTCCACCCCCACTTATGACACGCTTTATATGGTTAGCATTTCTACGATTATTGCAGTGATTTTTGGGCTGCCTTTGGGGGTGCTACTTTGCCTAACAAAAAGGGGGAGGATTTTTGCTTGTGAATGGCTAAATTCTATTGTCGGCTCGATAGTAAATATTATCCGCTCTTTTCCTTTTATCATTCTTATCATCTTGCTACTTCCGTTGTCGCGCTTGATTGTAGGCACTTCTATTGGCTCTAGTGCCGCGATTATCCCGCTTTCAATCGCAGCGATTCCATTTATCGCTAGGCTTTTTGAAGGCGCGCTAGATGAAGTGGATAAAGGGCTAATCGAAGCGACTTTAAGTCTAGGTGCTTCTAAAATCGCTGTAATAAAAATGATGATAGCCGAAGCCCTGCCTAGCATTTGCAATGCCGTAGTTATCACCATTATCGGGCTTATAGGCTACTCGGCTATGGGCGGTGCGGTAGGGGCTGGTGGGCTAGGTGATACAGCCATTCGGCTAGGATTTCAAGGCTATCAGCCTGATATTTTATGTAGCACTGTGGTTGTGATTATTATCTTGGTGCAATGCGTGCAGGGCATAGGGGATTCTCTAGTCGCGCATTTGCGCAAATATCGCTAATCTTTTGATAAATATTTTTTAAAAGCACATTCAAAGGCGTAAAATGCAAAATCTTATCCGTAATTTCTCTATCATCGCCCATATCGATCACGGCAAATCCACGCTCGCAGATAGAATCCTCCAAGTATGTGGCGCGGTGAGTGAGCGCGAAATGCACGCCCAAATGATGGACACTATGGATATAGAGCAAGAGAGAGGCATTACGATAAAGGCACAAAGCGTGCGACTAAACTACACCTACAAAGGCAAGACTTACACGCTCAATCTCATCGACACCCCCGGTCATGTGGATTTTAGCTATGAGGTTTCGCGCTCACTTAGCTCTTGTGAGGGGGCGTTGCTTGTTGTCGATGCTACGCAGGGCGTGGAAGCACAAACGATTGCAAATGTCTATGTCGCGCTGGATAATAATTTAGAGATTCTCCCTGTCATCAACAAAATCGACTTGCCCGCCGCAGACGCGCTCAAAGTCAGCATAGAGATTGAAGAAAGCATAGGGTTAGATTGTGCGAATGCCCTGCAAGTGAGTGCCAAAAGTGGCGTAGGAATCCAAAATCTAATCGAAACAATAATAGAGAAAATCCCCGCCCCAAGTGGGAATCCAAATGCACCCACAAAGGCGTTAATCTATGATTCGTGGTTTGATAATTACTTGGGTGCGCTAGCCCTCGTGCGACTAAAAGATGGGAATCTTGCGCAAGGAAGCGAAGTGCTGATAATGAGCACGGGCAAAAAATACGAGGTGCTAAGCCTTTATTATCCCCACCCCGTGCAAAAAATCGCTACCAAGCAAATCTCTTGTGGCGAAATCGGTATCGTATGTCTAGGGCTAAAATCGCTTAATGACTTGCGCGTGGGCGATACGATTACAGATTCTAGCAATCCCACAAGCGAAGCGATTGAGGGATTTATGCCTGCTAAGCCATTTGTGTTTGCGGGGCTTTACCCGATTGAAACGGACAAATTTGAGGAGCTACGAGACGCGCTTAATAAACTTGCCCTCAATGATTCCGCGCTTAGCTATGAGCCTGAAACTTCGGTGGCATTGGGCTTTGGATTCCGAGTTGGGTTTTTGGGACTGCTGCATATGGAGGTGGTAAAGGAGCGATTGGAGCGCGAATTTGGGCTAAGTCTCATCGCCACTGCGCCCACCGTGGTGTATGAGGTGCATTGCACCGATGGGAGCGTGCTAAGCGTGCAAAATCCTAGCGAGCTCCCCGAAGTGCAAAAAATCGCATTTATCAAAGAGCCTTTTGTGCGGGCAAATATCATAACCCCCAGCGAGTTTGTCGGCAATATCATAACGCTTCTCTCAAACCGCCGTGGCGTGCAAGAAAAAATGGACTATATCACGCAAAATCGCGTGCTACTGCAATACGCCCTGCCGAGCAATGAAATCGTAATGGATTTTTATGACAAGCTAAAATCCTGCACGAAGGGCTATGCGAGCTTTGACTATGAACCCATAGAATCACGCGAAGGGGATTTGGTGCGGCTTGATATACGCGTGGCAAACGAAATAGTCGATGCGCTCTCAATCATTGTCGATAGAAGCAAGGCGCAAGAAAAGGGGCGCGCGCTAGTCGAAGCGATGAAAGGGCTAATCCCGCGACAACTCTTTGAAGTGGCGATTCAAGCGAGCATTGGGAGCAAAATCATCGCACGCGAGACGGTGAAATCTATGGGCAAAAATGTAACGGCAAAGTGCTACGGGGGCGACATCACGCGCAAGCGCAAACTGCTAGAAAAACAAAAAGAGGGCAAAAAGCGAATGAAAGCCATCGGCAAGGTGGATTTGCCTCAAGAGGCGTTCCTAGCGGTGCTTAAGATTGATTAGTGTGGATTTTGGGCGTTATTTTGTGTCTTATTTTTTAGTTAGGTTATTATTTTGTGTCTTGGTGCGTTGTATTTAAATTGTTATTTGGCTTAAAATAACTTAAAGCCCAAACAAGAAAAACTTAAACTAAATTGAGTCAAAAAAACTTAAAAATCTACCTAAAAAAGATAGTCATACACAAAAAGAATGCTATATGGTTTGTAAGTATAAAATCTCTCGCCAAATGAGCGAATAGGGATTTTAGAGCTAATCTCTACTCTATGGCGTTTATCGATAATCCCAAAAATCCCCACACTTCCTAGAAAAATACCTAATCCATCATCTGTGTTTTTATCAGCGTTTGGCTCATCGTTTGTAGAGATTTGCTTATCGTGCGTGCCATAGCCTACGCCCACTCCCCCTGCCCAGCCTATCTCTACTCGCTTAAAAGCATAGATTTTGCCCTGTGCGTTTAGATTTGCTAAAAATGTAGAGCTAGTGATTGTCTCTAGCCCGATAGGACGCACACCCAAAAAATAGTCCAAATACACGCGCAGTCCCAAAAAACGCCTAAGTGCCAAAGGCATATACTCATACCCTGCGCGAAATCCCAAATGTAGCCATTCTTGGCTGCTTTGAAGGATATTTTTTGCTTCTAAGGCATTTGCGCTAGGATTTTTTGGGATTTTCATTTCTATCCCATAGCCCGCACCCGCACCTATGAAAATGCGATGAGGGCTATCAAATTTGGCGTTTTTGGAGATTATCTCTTCTTGTGTGAGCGTAACTTTTAGCGATGGATTTATATCGTTTTTGCTAGATTTTTTTGTCTTGCTTGTTTTTAGATTTTTGTGGTTTGTTTTGGGGTTTGTCGTGGGCTTTGCACCTGCGATATTTGCTAGGGCAAATGCCAAAACAAGATAAAATCTAAAAAATTTTTTCAAATCAAAATCCATAAAATCCACCATATAAAAATCTTAACAAATTTTTAACATTAACCAAAATTTCAAATCGACAAAATCATTCCCAAAATAGCGCAAAAACTACGCGATTCTCTGCGCTTTTTTCACGCGATAAAATCGCTTGATTTTATCATCGATAGGGGCTAAAATCCGATAAAAAACAGGCACGATAAGTAAACTCAAAAGCATAGAAACGATAAGCCCGCCTATCATACAAATGCCAATAGCGGATTTCATAGAGCTGCCCTCCCCTGTGGCAAGTGCAAGTGGTAGCATACCAAACACCATAGCAATAGTCGTCATAAGTATGGGGCGAAGTCGCAATTCCCCTGCTAGCAAAATCGCTTTTTCGACACTATGCCCCTCTTCTCGTTTTTCGTTTGCCACATCGATTAGCAAAGTGGCGTTTTTGCCCACCATTCCTATCAGCAGTATAAGCCCTAGCAATGAAAACATACTAAAAGGCTGCCCTACAATCCCTAGCGCAAAAAACGCCCCCGAAAAACTTAGAGGCATCGTTACCATAATGATAATAGGCTCTAAAATGGATTCATACAATGCAGCCAAAATCAAATATATCAGCACAAACGCCGTAGCCACCGCTATGCCAAATGCCTCTCCCGTCTCGGCTAGATTTTCTGCCTCCCCGCTTAGAGAGTATGTCGCGCCCTGTGTTAGCCATTCGCCTTTTGTGTCTTCAAGTATTTGTAAGATTTCGCTTAGCGGATATTTTTTGCCATTTGGCTTTGTGGCGGTGTTGGCATAGAGCATTATGCTTCGCTGGCGGTTATAGCGATTGATAGTAGTGGGGGTTTTGCCCTCCTCTATCTCAACCAAACCTTCCAAAAACATCATATCGCCGTTTTTGTTTGGAATCTGTATGCGCTTTATGTCCTCCACACTCATTCGCTTCTCATCTGGCACGCGCAAAGTGATTTTATACTCTTTGCCATTTTCCCTATAATACGCCACTTGCGTTTCGCCCGAAAAAGCCGTGCTAATAGCGCGCCCTATATCTTGCGCGCTTACGCCGTATTCATTTGCATTTGCGCGAATCACTCTCAATCGATATTCAGGCTGCCAATCCGAGCTATTTTCGTGGTAATCAACTATTTTGCCCTTCAACCTCTCATCGTGAAATAATAGATGTTTTAGCTTTGCTGCACTCTCATCGACTAGCCTTTGCTCTGGCGCGTATATGGCGACTTGAAGCGCGGAATTATCCCCGCCATTCATAAGCGGGACTTCTGCGGGAGTGATAGTAAGCCCGCTAGATTCTCTCAAAGCATAAAGCCTTTTGCCCATTTCGCGCATCCATACAAATTGGTCGATTTTGCGCTCTTTGCGCTCTTTTAAGCGGACATAGATTTTGGATTTGTGAGCGTTTTGGGTTTGTCCATAGGCTACTTGTATGGTGGAGTATTCCACATTTGCGCTATCTTTCATTATTTCTTTTTGCAATGCTTCAGTTTTTGCACGCATCTCATAGATACTTATCCCGGGGTTTGTTTGCACCCAAAAATACACTTGACTTCTATCCTCTTTTAGCATAAATTCCATTCCTAGCTTGATTGCCAAAAAGATAGAGCCTGCAAACACCGCAAACACGCCCAAAGAAACCAAAATCTTTTTTTGCATTACCACTTGTAGCGTGCGTGCATAAAAATCTTGCAATGCCACAAAATACGGCTCGGTATTGGTATAAAACGCACTTTGTTTTGGGCTTGCGATAAGAGAGCTAACCATAGGGATAACACTCATCACCACAATGTATGAAATCCCGATAGCAAGCGCAACTGTAATCCCAAAACTTTGGAAAAATTTGCCAATAATGCCAGACATATTTCCCACAGGGACAAACACCGATAAAAGCATCGCCGAAATGGCAAAAATCGCAAATGCGATTTCGCGCACGCCCTCATAGGCTGCTTCTCTTTTTTGTTTGCCCTCTTCTAGCTTTTTGTAGATATTTTCGATGACGACTATGGCGTCATCGATGATGATTCCAATGGAAAGCGTGATAGCCATCATCGTAAGCATATTTAGCGAAAATCCCATAGCCTGCACTAGCGCAAATGTCCCTAGCACCGAAATAGGAAGCGAGATAGCAGACACTAGCGTAATGGTTAGATTTCGCAAAAATACAAATACTACAAGCACTGCCAAAATCCCACCCAAAATCAAATCAAACTCAATATCGTGGATAGATTCTTTGATAAAATCTGTAGTATCCAAAAACGGGCGGATATTATACCCCGCGCTTACAGATTCTATGATGGGCAATGCCTTTTTGACACCATCGGCTATGGCTATGTCATTTGAGCCTGCGATTTTTTGCACTTCCATTATCACGCCTGCTTCGCCATTAAACGCGGCGTGCGTGTTATACTCCTCTAACCCATCTTCGATTACGGCTATGTCGCTTAGCAAGATATTATCATTCAAACGGATATTGCCGACTTTTTCGACACTTGGGCTATTGCCATCTATGGTGATTGAAAATTGTTGCGTGGCGTTTATGATTTTACCGCCATCGATTTCGACATTTTCATTTCCTAGTTTTTGGGATATTTGGCTATAAGTGATGTCATATTTTGCCATCAAAGTAGGGTCTGGATATACGCGGATATGTCGCTCTCTATATCCGTTTAGCTGCACGCCACCTACGCCACTGATTTTTTGGAGCTGGGGTTTTATGATTGTATCTGCGTGCTTCATAAGCTCTGGCGCAGAATGCGTAGTCGAGCTAACAAAAAGCGAAATGATTGCCTGTCCATTGGTATCGATTTTGTCAATCGATGGCTTTCGTATCTCCGCGTCTGTGAAATACACCGAAGAGACTTTGTTTATGACATCATTTACCGCTTCGCTTATGGGTTTTTCTAGCTGAAACTGCACGATTACAAGGCTTGTATTTCGTGAGCTTACAGAGGTTACATTTTTGATTCCATCGATTCCTAGCACTTGCTCTTCGATTTTATCAGTTACCTTGCTCTCAATCGTAGTAGCAGAAGCCCCCGGATATACAGTAGAAATCATCACGATAGGAAAATCGATATTAGGCCACAGCGCAACGGGGAGTTTTTTTAGCCCTAGCACGCCAAAAAACATAATCCCCAAACTAAACATTATCGTGCTAATGGGGCGATTTATGGCAAATTTATACATTACCGCTTCCCTTTTTGTTGGTTATTTGTGCTTTTTGGTGTTTCATTGCTATGCCTTAGTCTTTATTTAGATTTTTGGATTTTGAAATTTTAGATTTTGGGCTTTTTGACTTTGATATTTTTTGATTTGCACGCAAAATCGTAGAAACCAAACTATCGTTGAATGCCATTGTTTGGAGCATTTTTGCTTGGTGGATTCCCATTTGTTTGGGCTTTATTTTGTGGGATTTGTGGATTTTGGATATTTTGCGGATTTTGCGGATTTTGCGGATTTTGCAAAATCTGCTGTTTTTCTTGTGGATTTTGGGGATTTTGCATACTCGGCAAATGTTGAGCATTGATTTTAGTTGTTTTGATAAAACCATCTCCAAAAAGTCCGGGTTTTAGGCTACTTGGCGCGCTAGCTTCTGCGGTGGCTTTGCGGGTGGATTTATCGATTGTGGGGTAGATTTTGTTGATAGTTACAGATTGTTTGCTGCCTTTGCTATTTGTGCCATCGATTGAGTATTCAAAGCTATCGCCTACTTTGACTTTGTCTAAATGCTTAGAATCAAACTGCAAGACTAGCTTTTTTTCCGCACTCACAAGCCGAAATAACGCCGTGCTAGTCCCCCCTACCCCATCGCCTACTTCGATTTTTTTTTCAGCGATTACGCCATCAAAGGGTGCACGCAACACGCTTTTGTTATACATTGATTGGTAGTATTGGTAGTCTGCTTCTAGTTTTTTGAAGTTTGATTTTTGTTGGTCTAGGGTGTTTTTATCCACAGCATCCGCGCTTTTGGCGTATCGCTCCCATTGGGCTTTGGCAAAGAGATATTGTTGCTTTATGGATTCTAGTTGGGCTGCTTTGTCTTTGTTATCTAGGATTAAAAGTTGCGCTCCTTTTTTTACCTCGCTATCCACATCGACAAAGATTTTTTCCACCACGCCACTCACATCTATGGCTAAATTTGCATCTTTGATTGCTTTGACATTAAACACCGCATACACATCTTCTGCATAGATTTTGCCCCCCAAACAAAACGCTACAAACAAACTCGCCAATAAAATCCTCATCATCACTCCTTATCTTATGCGACATTTTGCGCTATTTTTGTGCGATATTTGGCACGCTATGTTTTCGCGCATTAGGTTATTTGACATACTCCTCTATTTGCTGTCCGCTATAAAAAATATAGTTTGCTTTTTGCAATTCGTAGTTGTTTAAGGCTTGGTTGTAAGTGGATTCTGCGTCATACTTGGTGCTAAGTGAGCGCAGGTAGTCTGTGAAATTGACTAATTGTGAGTTGTATCGCTTGCGCACATTTTCAAACGAAATATTGGCAGATTTTAGGCTTGCTTGCGATGAGCGGATTTGACTTTTGGCGATTTCTAGTCGCTTGCGATACAACGCTTCATCTTTTTGTTTTTCGGCTTGCTTATAGGCTAGCTCTTTTTGTTTGGATAGTTTGTTTAGCTGGTAGCTTTGGCGTTGAAATCCAACAGAGATTTTGTCAAATACCTGAAATGTCGCGGTTAGCGAAATGGTGTTTGAGTGGTCTGGATACATCGCTTTAAAAAACTCCATTTGTGGATTACTTGCGTCATTTATAAACGCTGGTGCTTCTATCCTATAACTATAAGTATCTGCTAGGCTAATGGTGGGATAAAAATGATATTGTCGCTTTTGAAATTCTAATGCCTTTGTCTGCTCGGATAAAGCGATAATATCTTGCCTTTGCTCCTCGCTACTAAGTCTAGGCGTGGCAATATCCTGCCTAGATAGTCCATCAAAATCTAAATTTGTAAGATAACGAAGCATAAGTAGATTTTGCTCCACACTTAGTTTCATATCTGCGATTTGATACTCTGTGAGGGATAGTTGAGAACGCAAGGATTCTAAATCATCGATGGTGGATAGTCCCGCGCTATATAGCTTTTTTACACGCGTTTCATCTGAGCGCACCTCTTCATATTTGCGCTTTAGGGATAGTAGTTGGGATAGGTTATTAAAATAGCTGTAATATTCTTGGATTACTTGGAGGTAGATACTTTGCTTTGCGTATTCGGCGTTTGCCACAGATGAGCGATATGTCGCAGCCCTCTCTCTTATAAGATTTATCGTGCTAAATCCGCTAAACAAATCAAGCGAAAATCTAGCGTTTAGATTTTGCGTGCGATAGTTACCTCTTTGCCCAAATTTTGTCTGCCCATCAATGCTTCCATAATCGTGCTGCAAACCATAGCTTACATCAAGTTGTGGGATAAAGCCTATCTTTGCTACACGGGCGATTTGGCGATTGGATTCTACTTGGAGTAGCTGGGCTTGCAAATAATCATTACTTTTTGCCGCTTCTAAAAGCTCGCTTAGGCTTACTTGGTGTTTGGATTCTTTTAGTAGAGAATCCACTTCATCTTGTAGATTTTGAGAGGAATACTCATTTGCTAGTTGCTCTTCTTTCGCAAGAGAGCCAAACGCAGAATTTAGAGCATTATCTTTATTTTCACCAAAATCTAGGCTAGAATCTAGCGAATTTGAAATAGGATTTTGGATTGGATTTGGAGTAGCACAAAGCGGACTTGCAACAATGCTAAACAAACTTGCAAACGCCACTCCCAAAAAACGCAAAAACAAACACATAGCAATTCTCCTAAAAACAATAAACTTAAAAACGATTCAAAACATTGCAAATACTGCAAATATTGCAAACTAACAAGTGGTCGCAGTATAGCACATTTTTGTTTAATCGATTGTAAAATAGTTGCATATACAACTATTTTGTATTTTTTGTATTACGCACACAAGTTTTGCGCTCAAGTTTTTGCACTCAAATTTTGCAATAATATTTTGCGATAATGTTTTTTTTCACAACGATTTTGCAAAAAAAGTCGCTATGCAATAAATTGATAAAAAAAATATTTTTGCAGGTTTGTCAAAAAAAATATGCAGGTTTATTGCAAAGAATATGTGGGTTTGTCAAAAAAAAGCGGGGTTTGTCGCAAGAATCAAAAAAAGTAAAATCTACAAAAAGCGGATTTTATCACTCGCACTCACCTAAGCGCGATGACAAAAATCAATAAAAATCAAAAAAAGCACGCAATAAAAAATACACGCATTGCAGATTTTATAAAAAACACAATGCGTGCAACAATCATAACACCAAAAACGCGTAATTATTTCCCAAGATACACTTGTCTAGGACGCGTGATTCTAGCACCTGATTTGGTATGCTCGATTAGCTGGGCACACCAGCCCGGCATTCGCCCTAGCACAAAAATCGGCGTAAATAGATTTGTAGGGATTTTTAGTGCGGTTAGAATGATTCCGCTATAAAAATCCACATTTGGATACAATCCGCGCTCTTTGAAATAATCATCACTTAGCGCGACTTCTTCTAGCCTTTCAGCTATATCGCTAAGTCTTGCGTCCATTTTTATGCCTTTTTTATCAAGCTCATTTTTTAGGCTTTTGATGGCTTTTGCGCGTGGGTCGTAGCTTTTATACACGCGATGTCCAAAGCCCATTAGCCTAAATGGGTCGTTTTTGTCCTTTGCTTTTGCGACAAATTTTTCTACATTTTTGACATCGCCGATTTGGGCTAGCTGGCTTAGCACCGCTTCGTTTGCCCCGCCGTGTGCTGGTCCCCATAGCGCGTTTATCCCCGAAGCAATCGCAGCGTAAGGATGCACGCCTGTTGAGGCGACATTGCGCACGGTAGTCGTGGAAGCATTTTGCCCGTGGTCAGCGTGCAAAATCAAAATCTTATCCAACGCCTCTATTTCAAGCGGAGTGGTTTCTAACTCGCCTTTTTTAGATTGCTTAAATCGCCCGTGTGGATACGCCCGAAGCATATATAAAAAATTTTCCACATAGCTTTTGCTTACATCTGGCTCGACAAAAGGCGCACCCACAGAATTGCGATAGCAAAACGCTATCATTGTGGGGATTTTTGCCACCATACGATTTGCCATTGTTTGATAGTCATCTTCATCGTCCATTTCTTTGTGGTCTTGATATAGCGTGGCTAGCACGGAGGCAAGCGCACAAAGTGTCGCCATAGGATGCGCAGAATCTGGAAATACGCTAAAGATTCCCTTCAATCGCTCGTGCAAAAAGCTCCTATGTCGCAGCTCTAAGTCAAATTCTAGTGATTCATCTTTGCCTTTGGGTAGCTCGCCACTAATGAGTAATTTACAAATGTCGGTAAATTTGTATTTTTCTACCAAATCCTGTATCGCCTGCCCACGATAGAGCAATTCGCCATCTTTGCCATTTACATAGCTAATCGTTGAAGTGCAGCCTGCCGTGCTACCATAGCCCGGGTCATAAGCAAAAATCCCCGTAGTTTCAAAAAGTTTGGAGAAATTTATCGCTTTTGGTCCGCGAGTGCATTGGATTAGCTCAAAATCGTAACTTTGCTTGGTTTCGTTGTTGGTAAGAGTAATGTTGCCCATTTGACTTCCTTTTTATGTAGATTTAGAGAATCTCTCTGTGGAAAATAGCATAACACGATTTTATTATTACAAGTAAATTTTTGTTTGACTTTTTGCAAAGTTTTCTGCCAAATGTCCAAAATCGTAACTATTTGCCAAAATCTTAAAAACCCTTATACCAAAAAGCAACATAAGATTTTGCCAAAATCTAGCCACAACCTCTCATAACAAAATCTAATCGCAAAATAATCACAAAATAAACCACAAAATCTAGCGACTTAGATTCTAAATAAATTCTAAGTAGATTCTAAGATTTTGCAAGATTTTGTGCAAAAAGTTTTTGCACAAAAGATTTTATTCTCTAATTACTCTAGGGCTTGCAAATTATTCTATGGCTTGCAAAAAATTGCGAAAAAGCGCGTAATCTTGCTTTAAGGATTTTCGCAATTCATTCCACTGCGGGCAATAAGTAGCCACAAGATTCCAAAATCTGCTTGAATGATTTTTATGCACGATATGTGATAGCTCGTGGATTATCACATAATCGATTTGCTCTTTTTTAGCGCACACAAGTAGCAGTGAAAAACTAAGCCGATTTTCCGTGCAGCTCCCAAAGCGACTAACCGTATCTCTAATGATGATTTTGCCATACTCTAGCCCCATTTGCTCGGCTATTTCTTTGGTGCGACAAGCGACATAAAAAAGTAATTGCTGGGTCAATAACTGCTTTGTTGTCATTGGTTTTTTGGGCTTTTTTGGTGGCTTTGAAGGATTTTCCAAAGTAGAATTTATCGAATATGGCGAAACCCTATCCCTACTAGCAAGCCCTTTGCAAATCGTATATATCCTCTCACAAGTTTGCGCCCTTTGAAGTAGAGTTTCTTTGCTTACCCACTCGCCAAAAAGTAGCACCTCATCATTATGGGATTCTATGATTTGGTTTGAATCTAGGATTTCTTTTTCATAGTTTGCACAAATTTTTGCTATCCATTTGTTGTGCTTTTGTAAAAATTCCATTATATCTTCGTGTCTTGCATTTTTTGGGTGGCTTAGCATTATTTTGATTTTGCTTGCTAGATGTTGTGTCTTTGTTTTTTTTAGCAGTGAGATTCCAAGCCTAAACCCTCGCCCCTTTATCTTGCTTTTTAGCAAGATTTTGCGCCCCTCAAACACCAAAAATTCCTCACTAGGCTCAAAATCAATCTCGCCTTTAGAATCCACGCTAAACAAATTTCGTTCATTATAATTCAACAAATTGATTGGTTTATTATAAAGCATAGCCACCCTTTTTGATATTTTTGATATTGATTTTGGTTTGATTTGCGCGCTTTGATTTTCTTGCTTTGCATTTGCAGGGCAAATTTTAAGCAATAGATTTTTCATACTTTTGGTAAAATTATCAACTTCAAATCCCAACACTAAACAAACAACAAATGCAATCCCACAAAAAAGGACATAAAATGAAAGTATTGCTACTAGAAGACATAAAAGGGCTTGGCAAAAAAGGCGAAGTGTGCGAAGTCAAAGACGGCTATGGGCAAAATTTCTTAATCGCCAAAAACAAAGCCAAACACGCCACTAATGAAGTCATAAACAAATACAAAGCCCAGCAAAAAGCCCTAGCCGAGCAAAAAGCCCTAGAATCTGCTAAGCGAAAAGGGCTAGCCGATAAGCTAAATGCACTAAAAATCACCATTGAAAAAAAAGCAAATAATGGCACGCTATTTGGCTCTATCACAAAAGAAGAAATCGCTACCCAGCTAGCAACACAACACCGCATAGAAATCGATAAAAAACACATAGAAATCAAAGACGCTATCAAACAAATCGGGGATTTTGAAATAGCAATAAAGCTAGGAGAAGGCGTAAATGCCACGCTAAAACTCCAAGTGGTAGAATCTAGATTTTAGATTCTACTTATTTTATGGATTTGCAATTTTATGGATTACCAACGCAAAATATACGCAAAAACATAACGCGAAAAAATACAAAATCTAGGAGAAAAAATGTTTCACGCAACGACAATATTAGGCTATTTGGGCGAGCATAATGGCAAAAAATGCGCCATCATCGGTGGCGATGGGCAAGTAAGCTTTGGCAACTGCGTGCTAAAAGGCAATGCTACCAAAATCCGCACGCTTTATAATGGGCAGATTTTGAGCGGATTTGCAGGAAGCACGGCTGATGCGTTTAGTTTGTTTGATAGCTTTGAGCGGATTTTGGAGGGCAAAAAGGGGGATTTGATGCGCTCGGTGGTGGAGTTTGCAAAGCTATGGAGGAGTGATAAATATTTGCGCAAACTAGAAGCGATGATGATAGTGCTAAACACGCAAAAAATCTTTATCCTAAGTGGCAGTGGCGATGTGCTAGAGCCAGAGGATAGCAAAATCGCAGCCATAGGCAGTGGTGGAAACTACGCGCTAAGTGCTGCGCGCGCGCTTGATAGACACGCCAACATAGAGCCAAAAATGCTCGTGCAAGAATCGCTAAAAATCGCTAGTGAGATTTGCATATATACCAATGAAAATATCAAAATTTTGGAGCTAGAAAATGACAAATGAAAATCCACAAAATCAAAATCCACAAACAACGACTTTGCAAACAACAAATTTGCAAAATCCAAATCTGCAAATGACGCCTAAGCAAATCGTAGAGTTTTTAGACGAATACATAATCGGGCAAAATGAAGCCAAAAAAGCCATCGCAATCGCCCTGCGCAATCGCTACCGCCGTATGAATTTGCCAAAAGAAGTGCAAGAAGAAATCACGCCTAAAAATATTTTGATGATAGGCTCAACAGGCGTTGGCAAAACCGAAATCGCAAGACGAATGGCAAAAATAATGCACCTGCCATTTGTCAAAGTAGAGGCTAGCAAATATACAGAAGTGGGCTTTGTGGGGAGAGATGTAGAATCTATGGTGCGGGATTTGGTAAATGCTAGTATCGCCCTAGTCCAAAAAGAATACCAAAGCAAAAATGAGCAAAAAATCCAAGATTATATCATCGATAAAATCACGCGAGCCCTGCTCCCACCCCTGCCAAATAGCGTAAGCGAGGACAAAAAACGCGAGTATGAAACAAGCTTTGCCAAAATGCGCCAAAAGGTAATAAAAGGCGAAAATGACCATCTAAAAATCGACATAGAAATATCCAAAAAAGGCGAGCTAAATGAGCTAGAAAATGGTATGCCCCCAGACATCATCAAAGTCCAAGAATCCATAATCAAAGTGCTTAGCAAAAGTGAGAGTATCAAAAAAACACTCACTATAAAAGAAGCAAAACAAGCCCTAAAAACCGAAGCACAAGAACACACGCTAGATATGGAGGAAATCAAACTTGAAGGCTTAAAAAGGGCTGAATCTAGCGGAGTGATTTTTATCGATGAGATTGACAAAATCGCCACTTCTAGCAAGGATTCTAGGGCTGACCCTAGCAAAGAGGGCGTGCAGCGCGATTTGCTCCCCATAATAGAGGGCAGCAATGTCGCTACGAAATTTGGCAACATAAAAACAGATTATATTTTATTTGTAGCAGCAGGGGCATTTCATCTAAGCAAGCCAAGTGATTTAATCCCAGAGCTTCAGGGGAGATTCCCACTGCGCGTGGAGCTAGATTCGCTAAGCGAAGAGACAATGCTAAAGATTCTAACCCAGCCTAAAAACTCGCTTATCACGCAATATCAGCATTTACTTAGCGTAGAGGGGCTAGAGATTGAATTTGAAGTGGAGGCGTTGGAGGCGTTGGCACATTTTGCATATCTTGCAAACCAAAAAACAGAGGACATAGGAGCTAGGAGGCTTCACACTGTGCTAGAGTGCGTGCTTGAGGATATTAGCTTTAGCGCAGATGAATACGCCAAAAAAAGCCCCAAAATCAAAATAGACAAATCCCTAATCGAGCAAAAACTCTCAAATCTTGTAGAAAATGCGGATATGTCGCGCTATATTTTGTAAATTTTGGCGTGTAAATTTTGGTGGGTGGATTTGAAGGGTAGATTTTGGTAAATTTTGCGAAGTTTTTGTGAAGTTTTTGTGAAATTTTGCAAATTTTTGCAAAGTTAAGATGAAGTCAAAAACGCATAGCAAAACTAAACAAATACGCGATTTGGCTATAATCTCAAAATAAACATTAAGGAGCATACAATGACTTTGATTATAGAAAATGCAAATGTTGAAACTTTACGCGTGATTGAGAGTTTAAAAGGCTTTAACAAAAAGCTAAAAGTCCTAAAAAGTCCAAACATTGAAACGCTTGAAGCGATTATTGAGAGTGAAAAAATCATAAAAGACATCAAAAAAGGCAAAAGAAAGCCTTATAATTCGTGGAAAGAGGCAAAAAAGGCGTTGTTAAATGTATAAAGTTGATTGGACAAGCAGATTTAAAAAAGATTATAAAAAAATTGCTAAGCAGGGCAAGGCTGAAATTGTAGATAGCGTGATTGAGAAACTAGAAAGTGGCAAGATTTTGGAGGCAAAATACAAAGACCACGCATTGCAAGGAATCTATAAAGGCTCAAGAGAGTGCCACATAGAGCCAGATTTGCTACTTATCTACAAAAAGCACGATGATATTTTGGTGCTTACCTGCTTGCGTGTAGGCTCACATAGCGAGCTATTCTGAGCTACAAAATCTTTACTCACAAGTTTTAATCACCCAAAACCCAAAAGGACAAAAATGCAACCATACTTCCCCCTTGACATTAGCGAAGAGGCACTTAAAGCACGCGTAGCAAAGGAATTTTTTGCGACATTTGATTACGAGCCATTTGGCAAAATCGACTTTTGCATAAGCTACCGATACGACACAGAATCTTTACAATTCCTATGGGCAGAGGCAAAAAAGGGCAAAAGCGATATTTACACCTCATTTGTCCAGCTGATTTTGACTATCGGCAAGGCGGATTTGTATGAGGATATGCTACCGCCCGCGTTTTTGGGCGCGTTTGATTGTGAGAAAATCGCCTTTATCGAATACCACGAAATAATGACCGTGTTTAACCAAAATGATTTTAATTGGAATGTAGCCCCAAGTGATTACACCACGAAGGAATTTAAGCAACTCCACGCCAAAATCAAAAGCCTTTTAGAATCAAAAAGCCTTATTTTTGATTTTGCGCAAGACAACGCAGAACTACAAAATTTCATCGCTACAAATTTCACACTAAACAACAAAAATCTCTCCAAAATCACCATAACCAAAAACAACTTTATCGCTATTTACGCCAAATGGCTAAACGCTGTGAAGCCTAGCATTAGCATTGATTGGGAGGCGGAGAAGCCAGAGATTTTGGATAGCGATTTTTATCTCGCAGATTTGCTAAGCTATGATAACACCACCAAAGCAATCTATGAAAACCTTAGAATCTTGCTAAGCAAAGACCACTATCGTATCGCCTTAGAGAAGCTAAAAAGTGGCAGGCTAAACATTGGCGAAGTGTTTTTTAAAGATAGCCAAAAAGCGCATAGCAAGTTTTGGAATATCTATGAGCGACCGCCCAAAGAGGAATTTTGGGATTATATCATTAAGCGGCGCGATTTGCTTGTGCCTCAAGACATTAGAGAGCGCAAGGGAGCGTATTTTACCCCGCAAATTTGGGTGCAAAAAGCACAAGATTATCTAGCATTAGCCTTAGGGGAGGATTGGCAAGATGAGTATTATATTTGGGATTGTGCCGCAGGGACTGGCAATCTACTAGCAAATCTAAGCGATAAATACAAAATTTACGCAAGCACGATAGATAAAGCCGACATAGACATCATCAAAGAGCGCATACACAATGGCGCAAATCTCTGCGAGGAGCATATTTTCCAATTTGATTTTTTAAATGATGAGTTGTTTGACACGATAGATAAAAATGGCGAGATTTTAGCAGAATCAAAGCTCCCAAAATCCTTGCAACATATCATCAAAAACACGCCACAAAAGTTAGTCGTCTTTATCAATCCTCCGTATGCGGAAGTTTCTAGCAAAAAACCTCAAGGCAAAAAAGGCGTGAATTTATCGGCAATACATTCTAAATACAAAGATATTTTACAAACAGCGGGGCGTGAGCTTTTTGCGCAGTTTTTTATACGAATCTATAAGGAAATCCCAAACTGCATTTTGGGCAGTTTTTCAAAATTAAAACATATACAAGGCAGTGCTTTTGCAAATTTTAGAAAAGAATTTAAGGCAAAATTTTTAAAAGGTTTTATTTGTCCTGCCCATACTTTTGATAATGTCAATGGGCAATTCCCTATCGGCTTTTTAGTGTGGAATCTAGGCGATAAAAAAGAAATCAAAAAAATAAAAGTGGATATTTTTAATGAAAGCAATAAACGAAACGGCAAAAAGAATTTTTATCTATTTAAAAAAAATAAGGTTATCAATAAATGGATAAATAAATACAAAAACAATGCAAAAAGCGTAGGCTGGCTTGATGGAATCAACGGCAATGATTTTCAGCATAACAACATAATTTATCTTGTCAATCAAAAAAGGCAAGTTGTAAATCCGCGCGGTATGTGGATAAATGAGTATAATTTGATTCAATCTAGCGTTTATATCGCCGTGCGTCAAGCAATCAAAGCCTCTTGGATAAACGACAGAGACCAATTTCTCTATCCAAATAAAAAATGGCAAAAAGACAAAGAATTTCAAAACGATTGCCTAGCATTCGCCCTCTTTCACTCCCAAAATCGCATTAGCGCAAATATTTCCCCCTCCCTTGCGCGTGGAGATTCTACCAAAAATTCCCCCTCCATTGCGGAGGTGGATAAAGGGGGTGGGGTAGAATCCATAAACCACTTTATCCCATTTAGCGAAAAGGAAGTCAATGCAAAATCTAGCTTCACTTCGCATTTTTTACACGACTTTATCAATGGCAAAATCAAACCTCAATCGCCAAAACCACAAGGCTTCAAAGAATCAAGCCTTTATGTAGAATCCAAAGACTTTACCCCGCAAGCCCCCCTAGAGTTTAGCGAGCAAGCAAAGGCAGTTTTTAAAGCAGGGCAAGAGATTTGGAAATATTACCACGCAAGCGCAAGCGATAAAACCTCCCCACAAAGCCTAGCCAACCCCTACGCGCCCTACAATGCAAACGCAAGCCTCTATGATATAAAAGAGTTTTTCAAAGGGCGCAAAATGAGCGACAAAGAGGGCGAAAATGGCAAAACTAAAAAAGGCAAACTAAACGCCACAAGCAAAGATGAGCATTTTAACGCGCTTATGTCTAGCCTAAATCTAGCCCTCTCAAATCTCGCCAAAAAACTAGAACCCAAAATCTATGAATACGGATTTTTAGAGGAATAAACAATGCCTCAAAAAACGCAAAAAAACAGCAATCCAAAAAGCCAAAAAAGCCAAATGGCACAAAATCCAACAAAAAATCAAACAAACAAAATCACTAAAAATGAGAAAAATGAAGTAACAAAAGCGGGATTTGTCGCGCTCATCGGGCGACCAAACGCAGGAAAATCTAGCCTGCTAAACGCCCTAAGTGGCGAAAATCTAGCCCTAGTCTCACACAAAGCAAACGCCACGCGTAGCATTATGCACTTTATTGTCCCCTACACCACCAAGCCAAAATCTACAAACACAAATGATTCTAGCCAAAGCACAAAAAGCGAGCATTGCCAAATCGTTTTTATCGATACGCCCGGAATCCACAAGCGTGAAAAATTGCTAAATCAGTTTATGCTACAATCCACCATAAAAGCGATAGGGGATTGCGATATTTGCGCGTTTATGTGCGCTTTTGGCGATGATTTGAAGCATTATGAGGAGTTTTTGGCAAACTATGACAAAAAACATATTGTGGTAATTAGCAAGATTGATAGCGCAAATAGCGATAATCTAGCGCGATATATTTCTCTTTTTTCTCGTTTTAGCGATAGATTTTACGCCCTTGTGCCATTAAGCGTAAAAAAGCGTATAAATTTAGAAACATTCCTAGAATCTATTTGTGAGATTTTGCCTCGCTCGCCAGCACTTTATGATGAGGATTTGCTAACCACTCACACAAGCAGACAAATCGCCAAAGAAGCGATAAGAGAAGCGGTTTTTAACCTTTGTAGCGATGAGATTCCCTACCAAAGCGATGTTGAGATTTTATCATTTACAGAGCCAGATGATAAGCCAAATGCAACATCTCACACCACGCATATCACCGCTCGCATACTCGTAGAAAAGCAAAGCCAAAAGCTAATCGTAGTTGGCAAAAATGGTAGCGCAATCAAGCGCATAAGCATTTGTGCAAGACAAAAAATCGAACAAATCCTAGCCCAAAAAATATTTTTACGCCTTAGCGTAGTCGTCCGCAAAGAGTGGGCAAAAAGCAAAAAAGATTTACAAAGATTAGGTTATAATTTTGACTTGTGATTTTGCGCAAAATTTAGGGCTTAATATAGGGTTTTCGCACGATTATTATGCCATTGCTACGGCGATTATTACACGATTACTGCGCAATTACAACGCGATTACAAGCCCAAAAATCCACAAAAATACAAAATCGGCAAGACAAAGGACAAAAATGCCAGCCAAAAAAACACTTTATAAATCCACAAAATCTTATGTAATCAAATCTACAAATCCCATAAATAACGCAAACACCGCAAAATCCCCCCTTGCAAAATCTACAATCTTTTTTCACACTTTTTTTGATTTTATCCACCGCGCTTTTTTGGCTAGATTTTTGTGCTTTTGCCTTGCTTTTTTGGCGTTTGATTTTGCACTAGCAATCGACAAAGACACAACCAAACTTATCCAAACTTACCGCACGCAAGGCGTAGAAAAAACCGCACTTTTGCTAGAGCAATATCTGCAAAGAAAAGATTTTTGGGTGTCTGTGTTGCAGGATAAAGACACGGATTTTGGGTATTTTGAAGGCTATGAATACTTGTTTGTTTCAGATAAATCCGCTCCAAATCTAGCCCTATACAAAATCACAAATGGCAATCTAAGACTTATCAAACAACTCCCCGCACTTGTCGGCAAAGGCAAGGGGGATAAGCGCGTGCAAGGGGATTTGACGACACCCATTGGCGCGTATGATTTCACAGGCAAACTCACAGGGCTTCCGCCCTACTATGGTCCCCTAGCCTACGCCACAGACTACCCAAACAACTACGACAAATCCCTAAAACGCACAGGTGGCGGGATATGGATACACGGGTTGCCACTTGATGGCAATAGAGAGGAGCTAAATACGCGTGGTTGCATTGCGATTGACAATGCTGTGCTAAGCGATTTTGGCAAAATGGTGGATTACAAAAAAGCCGTGCTTATCACTTATGAAAGCGAGTTGGCAAAGCCTAGCAAAGATGATTTGGCAAATATTTTATCCTCACTTTATCAGTGGCGCGAAGCGTGGAAAAAAAACAATCTAAACGCCTATCTTGCGTTTTATCACAGGGATTTTATGAGAATCGATGGTAGCAAGCTAAACGCATTTAAAGCGCAAAAAAAGCAAGTCTTTGCCAAAGCCGAGCAAAAAGACATAATCCTTAGTAATATCTCTGTCGTCCCCTACCCAAATGACGAAAAACGCGTAATGTTTCGCGTGAGTTTTCAGCAAGACTACAAAGCCTATAAAAATGGCAAAATCAGCTACGCTTCAAACCACTATAAAATCCTCTATGTGTCCTATGAAAATGGCAAAATGCAAATCCTAACCGAACGATAAAAGCAAAATCTAGCGACACCAAATCCAATAGCTTAAAGAAACGCAAATGCAAACAAAAACGGGGCAAAATCCACAAATGCAAAATATAGCGCAAAATGCAGTGCAAAATGTGGCAAAAAATCTACCCCAAAATCTAATGGATTCTAGCGTTTTTAAGATTTTTGCAAAATCTTATTTTTGCCTTGCTACATTTTTTACAAAATCTATTTTTTGTGATTTTATAGATTTTGGCAAAGTTGCAAAATTTCACAACTTCACAAAAACAAAAAATATTTCACACACAAAATCACAAAGCTTTTCACCCCAAAAACCACAAAACTTGCTTCCCCCAAAATCAAAAAACCTTTTGCCCCCAAAACTACACCTAAAATCACGCATTTTTGCCCTGCTTTTTTTTAGCATTTTCGCATTTATACCAAGCCTAATCCACGCTGCCCCCACCACCATTCCCACCGTAAATCTATCTCTAAGCGCGCCAGATAGCCCAGCCCAGCTTGTTACCTCGCTAAATGTCGTAGTTGTCCTAACGCTACTGATTTTAGCCCCATCGCTCATACTTGTGATGACAAGTTTTATGCGACTTGCGATTGTATTTTCTTTTCTCCGCACCGCGCTAGGCACACAGCAGTCCCCACCCACACAGATTCTAATCTCCCTTGCCCTAGTTCTTACATTTTTCATAATGGAGCCTGTGGGCAAAGAAGCGTGGGAAAAGGGCGTAAAGCCTTATATCGATGAGAAAATCAGCTATGATGTCGCATTTGAGAGGGCTAGCGAGCCATTCAAAAACTTTATGCTAAAAAACACACGCGAAAAAGATTTAGCCCTTTTTTATCGTATCCGCTCCCTGCCAAACCCCAAAACCACCGCCGATGTCCCGCTAAGCATTGCGATTCCTGCGTTTATGATTAGCGAGCTAAAGACGGCTTTTATGATAGGATTTTTGCTGTATTTGCCATTTTTAGTCATCGATATGGTGGTAAGCTCTATCCTTATGGCGATGGGTATGATGATGGTGCCTCCCGTGATGATTTCACTGCCATTTAAGATTTTAGTCTTTGTGCTTGTCGATGGGTTTAATCTACTCATAGGCTCGCTTGTGCAAGGATTTAAGTAGCTTTGCCAAAATGTTTATTTTGCTCCACTTTTTAAGACTAAATTCTATAATTTTTAAAGTAAAATCTAGCCCTAAAATCTAGCCATTATGACAAAACACAAAAATCCACCAAAAATATAGCAAGTGTTTTTTGGCAAAATTTAGCGCACATTTTTAACCTAAAAGGACAAAACCAAAAGGACAAAAATGGATTTTGACATAGGCATTAGCACGCTTATTTTACTCGCACTTGTCGCGCTTGTGGCGGGGTTTGTGGATAGTATCGCAGGTGGCGGGGGAATGATAACAATCCCCGCGCTATATATGGTGGGAATCCCGCCACACGAAGCACTAGGGACAAACAAATTTCAAGCGGTTTTTGGGAGTTTTAGCGCGGCATTGCATTTTTATAAAAAGGGGCATTTAGATATGAAAAAGTGCGCGTTATTCGCGCTTTTTGCCTTTGTGTTTTCGCTGTGCGGGACATTGCTCGTGCAGGTGGTGAGCGCGGATTTTTTGCGTAAAATCATTCCGTTTTTGCTCCTCTTTTTCGCGCTGTATTTTCTCTTTTCGCCCAAAATCAAGCAAGAATCACACACAGATTCTACAAATGCACGCATAGGCAAAATCGCTCTAGCCCTTATCATCGGTGGTATCGGCTTTTATGATGGGTTTTTTGGTCCGGGCACAGGCTCGTTTCTTATGCTTGCTTTATTTTCGCTAGGAGGCTTTGGGATAAAAGACGCGCTCGCGCAAGCAAAGCTGTATAACTTCGCTACCAATCTTGCCTCCGTGCTTGTGTTTTTGGCATTTGGGCATATTCTCTTTGCGGTGGGCGTGGCTATGGCGTTTGGGCAGTTTGTGGGTGCAAATATCGGCGCGAAGCTCGCCCTGCGCTATGGAATCAGCATCATCAAACCATTAGTAGTCATCGTGTGCGTGGCGATGTGCGTGAAATTGCTCTTTTTTGAGTGGGCTTGAGTGGGTTTTAAGTAGATTTTAAGTAAAGATTTTACGCGCTACAACATATCATAAACCCCCTAAAATCTTATACAAAATCCAACATTCCAAACCCCCACAAATACCACATTTTTGTCATTGCAAAAATCTACTACTTTTTGCAAAAATCACAAAATCATAGCAATCCAAAAAACACAATCTACAAAAACACATTGTCATATTGAGCGTTAGCGAAATATCTCTTTTTTGGCTTAACATTTTAGATACTTCACCCAAAGGCTTGGTATGACGGGAATCTAGATTGCCACGCATTAGATGCTGCTAAAACGCAGAATCTAATTGCCTGCAATGATGATGGGAGAATATATTGCCCCAAATTTGCTAACGCAAATTCTCGCAATGACAAAATGTCTTTTTCTAAATAAAAATACCCACCCCCCTAGTCCCCTCGTGCTAAGGGAGGGAAATAATGCCGTCATTGCGAGACTTCCGCAGGAAGTCGTGGCAATCTACAAAAGAATTTTGTCATACTGAGCGTAGCGAAGTATCTCAAAGCATTTATTCGTCATTGCTAGCGATGATTTTGTTTCCGTCATTGCGAGCAGTTTGGATTCTTTAGAATCGAAACTGCGTGGCAATCTATTTTATTATGTTTGTCAAAAGCGTGTTTTGTGTTTTGTGGATATAGATTGCCACGCATTAGATGCTGCTAAAACGCAGAATCTAATTGCTCGCAATGACATTGAAAATTATTGCAATGAAAAATAATGGATTGCCACGCGCAACAAGTTGCGCTCGCAATGACGAATAAATGTTTTGAGATACTTCGCTACGCTCAGTATGACAAAATTCTTTTGTAGATTGCCACGAATCTGCAACTTTTAACAAAGTCGTAAATTCTCGCAATGACGATTTGCGTGGGGGATTAAAAACCCCCTCCCTTGCGGAGGGGTTTTTGCTTCGGCTAACGCCTCGCAACCCGTTGGGTGGGGGTGGGTTTTCTTGTCATTGCGAGATTCTAGGCTTTTGTTAAAAAGACTAGAATCGTGGCAATCTATTTTATTAAATTGCTAAATGTGTGTTTTTGCGATTTGTGAATGTGGATTGCCACGCATTAGATTCTGCTAAAACGCAGAATCTAATTGCTCACAATGACATTGAAAATTCTTGAAATTACAACAACAATAGATTGCCACGCGCAACAAGTTGCGCTCGCAATGACAAAAAAATTTTAGTCATTGCCACGCGTTGCATTAAAATCGCAAAATCATAATAATCCAAACATAAAATCCCTAAGATTTTATCCCCAAAATGAGATGAGAAATATTTGCGCTATATCCTTTGATTTGGATTCCTTCAAACCCTAGTTTACCCAAATCATCTGCCAATTTTTGCGGGCTTACAAAGCTATCCATAGAATCTGGCAAATATTTATACGCTTCAAAATTGCGCGAAATAGCCCACCCGATAAAAGGCAAAATAATGCGCGTATAGATTCCTACTATTTTATCTAGCAAGCTAGGGTTTGGCTTTTTGAAAAAATCTAGCACCACTAGCACGCCATTAGGTTTTAGCACGCGAGCAAATTCGCCCAATGCCTTGTCGTATTCAAGCACATTTCGCAAACCATACGAAATGGATAGTATGTCTATGCTACCGCTTTTTAGCGTGCTTAAATCCTTTGCTTCGCCTATTTTGATTAGGATTTTGGTTTTTGAGGTTTTATCTAGTTTGTTTTTTATTTTGTTTTGAGCGATTTTTAGCATTTGTTTTGATGGGTCGATACCGATTAGAGAATCTAGCGCGATATTTGATTTTTTTGCCTCTTTGTGCCATTGCAGTAGCATATCGCCCGTGCCACAGGCGATGTCTGCTATCATAAGTCCGCTTTGTTTTTTGGGCGTGGATTTTTGCTCTTTTGGCATATTTTTGCTTGCGAAAGCCTGATATGCCCGCTTGCACGCATCGATTCGCCACGAAATATCTATGCCTAAAGATAGCAGATGATTTGCTCTGTCATAGTCCTTAGCGATTGAATCAAACATTGATATGATTTGCTTTTGTTTGGATAGATTTTGCGTAGTCGTTTTTTTGGTGCTAGATTTTTTTGTGGCAGTTTGTTTGGTGGTAGATTTTTTGGTGGGGGGATTTTTTTGCGCGCTTGCTTTTTTTGGGTTTTTTGGGGGGGTTTTTGTGGTGTTTTTTGATTTTGCATTGTTGCTAGATTTTATCTTGCGTGTGGCTTTTTTTGGCTCATTTGCGCTTAGAGCACTATCCAAACTCATAAGCGACAAAAAGTTAGAATCTGTTGCGTTTTTGATTAGCTTTGTATTTGGCATTTTGGGTGTTTTGGCTTTTTTGGGACTTGATTTTGTGCTTGTTTTCACGCTTGATTTTGCATTAGATTTTGCGCTAGATTTTGGGCTAGATTTCACGCGTGCTTTTGTGTTAGCTTTTGCATTAGATTTTGTGCGTGTTTTTGCATTGGATTTGGTGGAGGTTTTGGCTAGATTCATATTTGTCCTTTGTATTTGTATGTGTCTTTTTGGGCGTTTTTTAGCCACGATTTTAGCGTGGCGATTTGGGCTTGTGTCTGCGCTGGAGAGCTACCCCCTAGCGTGTCGCGTGAGTGCATAGAGCGCGTAAGCTCTAGCGTGTCTTTGACTTGTTTTATGTCCTTTATGTTGGTATTTTTTAGTAGATTTTCTAGCTCATTTTGGCTTAGCTCGCTTATATCTATGCCCTTAGATTCTGCGTAGGCTACGACATTTCCCGTGATATGATGCGCCTCTCTAAAAGCCACTCCGCACTCGCGCACCAAAAAATCCGCCAAATCCGTAGCACTCAAATGCCCCACCTTGCAAGCATTTGCCATTTTTTCCGTGTCAAATTCCGCGCTTTTTAACGCTTCTCGCAAAATCTTTAGACTTATTAGGGCATTATCCACGCTATCAAATACCGCTTCTTTGTCCTCTTGTGTGTCCTTGTTGTAGGCAAGGGGGAGGGATTTCATCACCACAAGCAAAGAGATTAGATTCCCATACGCTCGCCCGCTTTTGCCTCGCAGTAGCTCTGGGACATCGGGGTTTTTTTTCTGCGGCATTATCGAGCTTCCTGTGGCGTATTCATCGCTAAGCCTTAGCCACCCAAACTCCGCACTACTCCATAGCACCATTTCTTCGGCGATGCGTGAGATGTGCATACTAAGCATAGCGATAGCATATAGCAAATCTAGCGCGAAATCCCTATCACTCACAGAATCCATTGCATTTAGCGTAGGTGCGCCAAACCCTAGCTCTCTAGCCAAAAACTCTCTATCGTTTTTATATGGCGTGCCAGCCAATGCCCCACTGCCAAGAGGCATAAAATCCGCAGCTTTATACGCACTATCTAGCCTCTCTATATCGCGCTTTAGACTCGCTATCCACGCGACTATGTGAAATCCTAGATTTACCACTTGTGCGTGTTGCAAATGCGTCATACCCGCTAAAAGCGTGTGCGTGTGGCGTGAGGCTATCTCTAAAAGAGCGTTGATTAGGGCTAAAATCTCATCTTTTATCGCCCTATTTGCATCTAGCACAAACATTCTAAAATCTAGGGCTACTTGGTCGTTGCGTGAGCGGGCGGTGTGGAGCTTTTTGCCTACTTCACCGATTTGGCTTATGAGGGCTTTTTCGATACTCATATGAATATCCTCATCAGCGATTTCAAAGCAAAATCTACCCTGTGATATTTGTGTAGCGATAGATTCTAGCCCTTGCGTGATTTGCTCACACTCATCTTTGCTTAAAACACCGATTTTACAAAGCATTTTTGCGTGTGCTTTCGAGCCTAAAATATCATAACTCCAAAGCCTTTTATCAAACGAAATAGAGGCGTTAAACTCCTCCAAAAGCGCACTAGAATCAGCGCGAAAACGCCCACCCCATAGTTTTTGTTTGCTCATTTTACTTCTCCTACAAATCTTTATAAGTGTTGTTATCTCTCTTTGCAATTTTTATAATTTGGATTATAAAAAATCTATCTTTTTCCACAATGCCAATAATGCGATAATCCCCCAACCTCCACCGATAGCGATTATCGCTAAAACCTTGCAAATGCTTTGCGTTTGGTAGTTTGCAAGGGTTATCAGCATTACTTAAATCATCTTTTAGAAAATCAACGATTTTTATATAAACCTGCGGGAGCGACTTTGCTAATTTTTTTAAAAATTTCATAACCTTTTTATCAACAATGATTTGAGATTTTGGGCTTTTATGCGTCATTGTCATAATCCCTGTTGATTTCCTCTTGTAGCTCCTGTTTGATTTGTTTTAGCTCTTGTGGGCTAAATTGTTTTTCAACCTCTTTTTGCAATTCAATTAGCCCTGATTTTTCAAGCGACACAAAATCATATTTATTGTTTTTGGGCGTTTTTTTGATTTTGGATTTTAGATATTTGATAAGTTTGGCTTCTTGCTGTATTTTTAAGGAAAAATTCTGCACCCTTTTTTGTGCTTTTTGCAAAGATTTTGCGATTTCTTTTTTTGTCATATCCTCGTATTTTTCATAATCTATCGCCGTCATTGTTTGTCCTTTTTGCGTAGTAAGATATTGCGAAATTATTACATAAAAAACCTAAAATCAATCTATTAAAACTTAATAACCGCGCAAAGCACGATGACTATCATCAAAAGTGTGGGGATTTCATTAAAAACACGGAAAAATTTTCCGCTAAATTTGGCTTCATCTTTTTGCATTTTGCCTACCAAAATCCCGCAAACAATGTGATAGCAAAGTAGCAAAATCACAAATAATAATTTTATGTGAAACCAAATGCCACTTTTAAATAATTCAGGGGCTAAAAATATCATAAACACACCACTAAACACGCTAAAAAGCATAGCAGGACGCATAATATAGGCAAAAAGGCGGTATTCTTGGAGTTTCACCACCGAGACAAAATCTGTATTTGTGGCATTTTCTGCGTGATAGACAAAAAGTCTAGGCAGGTAAAAAAGACCCGCCATCCAGCAAATAATGCTAATAATATGCACCGCCTTTATCACGCTATAATATTCAATCAACGCTTGTTGCAATGCTTGATACGATTCTAGCATTTGTTCTCCTTTGTTGTTGTGTTGTGTTGTTTATCGCGTGTTTTGCTTATTTTTTTTAATGCCTGAAAATTTGTGGATTGCATTCTTGTTGATTGCATTCTTGTTGATTTCATTCTTTTGGATTGCTATATTTTGGATTGCCACGCGTTGCGTTGCAACGGTCGCAATGACGAAGTGGCGTTTTTGCCTGCAATGTCGGCGGTGGAATCCAAATAAACCCACCCCCTAGCCCCCTCCGCAAGGGAGGGGGGACAAGAAGTGCGCAAATCCGCAATGGAGGGGGAAATCCTGCCATTGAGAGAATTTGCATTGCCGTCATTGCGAGCAAATGCGTTAGCATTTGCGTGGCAATCTATTTTATTCGGTTTGTCAAAAGTGTGTTTTGCATTTTGTGGATATAGATTGCCACGCAAGTCTTGCGACTTGCTCGCAATGACGATTTGTTTGAGCTGTGGATTTTGCTTGCGCAACTGCGCCCACTCACGCTCACGCGCTGAATCGCTACTTCGTAGCTGTGGGCTTGTGCCACGCTCACTGCGTTCGCTCGCAATGACGGTTTGCTTGTGGGATTCAAAGCCCCCTCCCTTGCGGAGGGGGTTTTTGCTTCGGCTAACGCCTTGCAACCCGTTGGGTGGGGGTGGGTTTTTTATCATACCACCGAAATTTATCACACTGCCAACACTTGCCATACTACCGACTTTTATCATACCACCGACACTTGCCATACGAAGTTTTCGCAAAAAACCATAAAGATTCCAAACAATTTTACAAATCCCAAAATCCACCCCCTAGCGCATTTGTGAGCGCACAAAGGCTTCTACACCCTCGTGCAGTATAAGTAGCTCTATCTTGCCATTTAGCCACGCCTGCATTAGCAACTCCCTCAAATGCCAAAATCCATCTCCCCTTTTTATCGGCACTCTATCAATCCACAAAAGCTGGTCGCCCTCGCTTAAAAGCGATAGATTAAATGGCAATGGCGTTTTTATAGCGCGAATCACAAGATTTTCATCTAGCCACACGCCAAACCGCTCCAAAAATGTATCGCTAAGCAATCCCCCTCCCTGTCTATGCAAGACTTTGACTTCTAGGGTTTGGGGCTTGCCATAGCGCATTATAGACACTTTGGCGGTAGAATTTGGGCTTAGATTTGCCACTATCCATTCAAAATCCACGCTAGATTTTACACTCTCGCCATTTATGGATACAATCCTATCTTTTGGCAAAAATGGATTATTTGGGAAAAATATATCAACTTGCTCTACGATGATAGATTTTGGGGTTTTGGGAGTTGTGGCGTGGCTAGATTTTGGATTGGCAGGATTTTTTTGGGCTAGGTTTTGGGATTGGCTAGATTCGATGATGCGCACGCCTATGTCGCCATAGATTCCGCCCTTTTGCGACAAAAATCTATCAATCAGCACTTTTGGCACGAAATAATTATCATAGGCGTAAAATCCATAGATTTGAAAGCAAATATTGCTAATCACAGAATCTTTTGGCAATGCCTTAGAAAATCTAGCCAAATCAAAAATCCCCCCGCCAGAGCGCACCACCACGCCACCCACCGCAGAGCTATCATTTACCCCCGCTAGCGATAGTGAGTTTGCATAGCTATCTATGGGCTTTATGTTGTAGCTTAGGGGGGTTTTGCCAGAGAAAAGATATAGCCCCAAAAATATGTCTTTTTTGATGATTTTGGAAGAATGAATAGGCGTTTTTGAGTAAGCTAGCAAGTAGGGCTTACCCCCGTGCATAATCGAAAATACCCGCTTAGAATCAACCACAGAGCTAGCCTGTTTATAAAAATTTTGACACGCAGCATAGCTCATCGCATTTGCATTACTTGCTAAGCCAAGCAGGCAGATTGTGCACGCAAAAAGTCGCGATATAAGGCTTTTTGCGCGATATTTTGCGCTATTTTTTGTGCGATGTTTTACAAGACATTTTGCACGACATTTTACACGCGCAAAAAAAGCAAAATCCACAAAACGCACAAAATGTGCCAAGCAAAAAAAACGCGCAAAATCCACAAAACGCAAAGCCCACGCAAACCCCACACAAAGCACAAAATCCACTAAAAAAGCAAAATCCACGCAGACACGCTTCATCGCTCTGCGTTTCATCGTTTCGTGCTTCATCGCTTCGCTTCTTATCGCGCTATTTTTGCCGCCACTTTTATCGCCACTTGCCCCACATATCATTTTTTGTTTTCTCCGCGCCTATCTAGTTGCGTATGATTTTTATCCCACATTTCCTTATTCACACACCCTAGCTGTGCACCCATCTCACAAGCCCTCTCATAAAACTTCTTTGCCACTTCAAAGTTTTGCTCCACGCCATCGCCTTTGTCATATAGATTTCCTAGATTGTTGCACGCCATAGCGTCTTTGTAATCACACGCGATTTTATACAGCTCAAACGCCTTTGTCGCATTGCGATTTTCCTCATCATTGTCATAGAGATAGCCTAGATTGTAGCAGGCTTTTGAGCTTTTCATATCGCACGCTTTTTGGTAGTATGTGTAGGCTTTTTGCACATCTTTTAGTTTTGGTTCGTTTTCGTAGAGATAGCCTAGATTGTTGCACGCCACGAGGCTTTCCAAATCACACGCGATTTGATAATACTCCAACGCCTTTTGCGGACTTTTTCTTACCCCCAGCCCCTCATCATACATTAGCCCCATATTGTTGCAGGCTTCGCCGTGTTTGGCATTGCACGCGATTTGATATAGCCCAAACGCTTTTTTGAAATTCTGCTTTACGCTAAACCCCCTATCATACATCGTCCCTAGATTAAAGCAGCTTCTAGCCTCGCCTTGATTGCAAGCGGACTCATATAGCCCAAACGCCTTTGCGTAGTCCTGCTCCACTCCGCCATTTCCTTTTTCATAAAATGTCCCTAGAGAGCCACAGCTTTTTGGATTCCCCAAATCACAGGCTTCTTTGTAGTATTGCAGTGCCTTTGCGTAGTCCTCTTGCGCTCCCAAGTCCTTGCTACTATACAGCACACCTAGATTATGGCAGGCATTAGATTTTACTTTGTCATTTCCTTTTTCACACGCCATCGTGTAGTATGTCTGCGCGTGGGCAAAATCCCTGCCAAGCTCCAAAAAAGTCCCAAAATTATAGCACGCATCATACTGCCCCTTATCACAGCCTAGTTGAAAATTTTGCCGTGCCAAAGCGGGGTTATTTTGGGCTTGATATAGCAGTGCTAGAAACGAATACGCCTCCGCATCTCCTAGCTCAATAGCTTTTTTATAATACGCCACTGCCATATCCACATCGCCCTGTATTTCGTAGTTATGCGCCTTGCTAGCACAAGTATCTTTATCGCAGTCATCGACTATGATATTTGCATTTGCACATACACTTAGCGCGCCTAGCAGGGCTACTGATAGCCACTTTTTTAGCCCTGCTATTTTTGCCTTCATTTTTTCCGCCATTTTTGCCATTTTTGCCACTACGCAGGATTTTAGATGTTCGTTTGCCATTTTTGCCCTCATCTCGTTCATCTCTTTCACCTCTTTCATCTTTTTCATCGCCACTTCTCCCTATATTTTGGTATGAAACTTAAGATTTTTGCCCTTTTTGTCGCTAGATTTTGGCTACATTTTGCTTCCATTTGTTGTTTATTTGTTTTTCATTTGCTTTTATGGCACAGATAATGCTATGCCAAAATGCGAACTCAAAAAAAGCAAAATCTTTTAAGTTTCTTAACGCAAAATTATAGGGATTTTGTGGTTAGATTTTCATAAATTCCACAAAAGTTTTGCGAGTTTTTTGGAATTTTTTGGATTTTTGAGATTTTTTGTGTGAATTTTTGACTTTTTTTGCCGTTTTTTTTTTTTTGTTATTTCTTTATTTTCATTTAAGGTTTATTTATTTACAATACATTAACTTATTTGTGTAGCCCTGCGATTTACTATCAAAAGGCTAGAAAATAAGTGCATTTTGGTATAATCCTTAGCGATTTGCAATCCTTTTGCAATCCTAAGGAATAAACATTTCACATTAAGGAGTGAATATGAAAACCCTAAACACAAATGCTAAAAACTTAGCCAACGAAAAATCAATCGTCATTGTTCGCAATGACGGCAATGCAAAATCTTTCAATGACGCCAACCATTTCGTCATTGCGAGCAAGTCGCAAGACTTGCGTGGCACAAGCCCACAGCTACGAAGTAGCGATTCAGCGCGTAAGCGCGAGTGGGCGCAGTTGCGCAAGCAAAATCTACAATGTAATATAGACAAAATAGATTGCCACGCAAATGCTAACGCATTTGCTCGCAATGACATTGAAAATTCTTTCAATGACGCCAACCATTTCGTCATTGCGAGCGAACGAAGTGAGCGTGGCAATCTATATCCACAAAGCGCAAAACACGCTTTTGACAAACATAATAAAGTGGATTGCCACGATTCTACGCTACGCGCAGAATCTCGCAATGACGGCATTATTTCCCCCTCCCTTGCGGAGGGGGCTAGGGGGTGGGTTTCTTGTCATACTGAGCGTAGCGAAGTATCTCAAAATATCAATAAAAACAGAGATATTTCGGGCTTCGCCCTCAATATGACAAAGAAAAACAACAAGACAAAGGGGAATAATATGACAAAAAGTAGCAACCCGACAGATTCAATCGTCATTGCAAGCAATGACACCCACCCCCAAACCCCCTCCGCAAGGGAGGGGGTTTTAAGAGGTGTTGCCACTCTTGCAAGGGAGGGGGCTTATTTTGGATTGCCACGCGCAACAAGTTGCGCTCGCAATGACGCAAGAGTTTCCCCCTCCCTTGCGGAGGGGGCTAGGGGGTGGGTTTCTTTTGATTCCACCGCCGACATTGTGGATAAGGATTCTGCTTCCGTCATTGCGAGCGAACGAAGTGAGCGTGGCAATCTATCCGCTTGTCATACGACAAACATTCCGTCATTGCGAGCGTTGCAACGCAACGCGTGGCAATCCACAAAAGAATTTTGTCATACTGAGCGAAGCGAAGTATCTCAAAATACGAAAATAAATAGAGATATTTCGGGCTTCGCCCTCAATATGACAAAGAAAAAAAATAAGACAAAGAAAAACAACACGACAAAGGGGAATAATATGACAAAAAGTAGCAACCCGACAGATTCAATCGTCATTGCAAGCAATGACACCCACCCCCAAACCCCATCCGCAAGGGAGGGGGCTTATTTTGGATTGCCACGCGCAACAAGTTGCGCTCGCAATGACGGCAATGCAAAATCTCGCAAAGAAATTTTCGTCATTGCGAGCGAACGCAGTGAGCGTGGCAATCTACAATGTAATATAGACAAAGTGGATTGCCACGAATTTGCTAGCGCAAATTCTCGCAATGACAAAAAAGTGGATTACCACGCAAATGCTAACGCATTTGCTCGCAATGACGCAAGAGTTTCCCCCTCCCTTGCGGAGGGGGCTAGGGGGTGGGTAAATAAAACCACCAAGTCCAAAAAGCACCTAGCGATGTCCATAGCCGCAAGTGCGATTATCGCTAGCCTTAGCATAGATAGCCTAGTAGCAGGCTGTGGAGGGACAAACCAAGCAAACCATAGCACAGTTAATTGCTCAGGCAATATGAGTCTAGGCGACCTGTGGAATCCATATCGCTCCATCGGTAGCACTACTTACAATATCAGCAACCTCACAGCGACTGATAACAGACCTAAGACTTTGTCATTTCAGCCATATCCATATTCTCCCGCAGGCGGTGGTAGCAACTATCTAAATATCAACAACACCAACGCAAGCAATTCTAACTTGACCGTATCTTTTGACACGGGGAACTACAGCCAAGTAAGCGTAGGAAACACAAGGCTAGGTAGCCTAACTGTGGAAGGCAATAGAAGCTCCAATAACATAAACATACAAAATGGCTCAAATATCGGCACGCTAGATATAAAATCTAGCAACCAAACCACAAATATATCTAGCTCCACTGTCGGCACGCTAAATGCAAATAGCTGGGTAGGCACGCTAAATGTAAATAGTGGCAATGTCAGCACGCTAAACAACAATAACAACATAGGCACGCTAAGTGTCAATAATAGCTCGGTGTCTAGTATCAACAATAATGGTGGCATAAGCAATCTAAACTTGCAAAATCGCGCAAGAGTAACCAACCTAACCAACAATGCCAACAAAACCATCTCAAATCTAACTATCACAAATAGTTCGATAACAGGCAAGCTAGACAACAAAGGCACGATAAATAACCTAAATGCCACAAATAGCTCCATAAGAGACCTCACAAATAGCGGGGCAATCAATACGCTAAACCTAAATAGTTCCTCGATAAGTAGCCTAACAAATACCAAAACAATAGGCACTCTAACGCTAAATAGCGGTAGCAGTATATCCACGCTTACAAATAATAATAGTGGCAATATATCAAGCCTAAGCATCAATAGTGGCGCAAGCATAGGCACTCTAAGAGTAACAGGAGGTAGCATATCTACCCTAGCACTAGATGGAGGAAGTCTTAATAACTTAGATTTGAAAGCTAATATTGGCAGTATGTCTGTGTCATCTAGCTCAACTTTTAGAGGTTTTAGCAGTGATTCTAATGGGACGATAGACACGCTCACACTAGGAAGTAGGGCGAATAATACAGGGCTAGCTCCAGCTCTAGGCACGACTGATTTTTCTAAACTCACACTAAATAAGTTAGTGTTAGATGGGCTAGAATTATCATTACCCGCAACGCTAGATAATGGCAAAAGCGGTGAAGTCATACTGCTAAAACAAGGTGCTAGCACTACCATAGAAGCAAAAAGAGCGGCTATCACTGTAAGCACAGGTGCTGCAACAGCAGGAAAACTATATAAATATACAGACTTTATACGCACAAATGACGGTAGCAATGGCAGTAGCACCGCATACACTTCTGGTGGAAAATTAACAGTGTCTAATTTTAAAGCTGGATCTGGCTTTAGGCTAAATGCAAACTACGAAGGATTCTACCTAGAAGTCGATGCGAGCAATACCTATAGTGCGGGGGTATATCGTGCTTTGGCTCTAGCAAATATGCGCCGAAATACGATGGTGCAAAATATCCTAGATACGATGACGACAAAGACATTTCGCAGTGATAAATTTTATAACCAAGAAGTAGAACTGCGACTTTTGCAATACGAGATGAGCAGGATAACCAATCGTAGCTCTAAATTTAACAAACTAAAACGCAAAAATGAGAAAAAGCTAGATAAAGTGCGCGAAAAAATGGCAAGGCTGACTTTGGAGCAAAGCAAAGGGCAAGACATAGACAAAGGCTACAACAACTTCGAGCTACTTGACCAGCTAGATGTGGCGTTTATCCCTTATAGTGGCAAGAGGGATTGGAGGCTTTTCGCCCTGCCCTATGCTAGCCACACTTATGGCTACCTAGCGAGCAATCAAGTGGTAGAATACGCAGTGGGTGGAATATTTGGCGTGCAAAGAAACCTGCGCAAAAACGGAATCTTTGGCGGATATATCGGCTATGAGTTTGGCAACAACGACACACAGCTAGCAGGAAGAAACGCTAATATTTTAAATAATAGCTTAAATGGCGGGATAAATTATTTTAAAACCTTTAGCATAGCTAGGAAAGTCGCAGAGGGCTTTCTCAAAGTCAATGTGCGCGGTGGGGTGGATTTCCCTACGATGAGTATCGCTGATAGTGCCGCTGAAAACATAAGGCTAAGAAGCAACTCAAAGCTATCTAGCGAAGTGCTAATGTATAATGTGGGTGCTGAAATCAAAGGTGGAGTTACTTTTTATCAATTTAGGCGAAATAGCTACATAGCCCCTGAAATCGGGCTAAGCTATGATATGCTATCTACATTTGATAACAAACTGCTAAAAACTCATTATTTTCTAACCACAGGAATCAATGATGAGTTTTATGATGGCTTTATGTGGCATCTGCCTCAAGTGAGTCTAGGCGTGCGCTACTACAAAGTGGTGGGCAATAAATTTCGCTTCAACACTAAAATCGGAGCGAAATATAACTTCCTAAATAGGCAAAAATTTAGTGCTACGCTAAAAGAGCACAAATCTGGCTCTCAAGAGCTTGACTACCTCCCCCAAACAGCCTCCGCGACCTCTGAAATCGCTTTGCCAAAAGTGTATGGGAATCTAGCTTTTGACTTTATATGGAATGTAAAGAAAAACCACGAAATAAGTCTAGGCTATGATGGACTATTCTTTTTTAGTAGCTTTGCCAAAGACAAAAACATAGGCGGACCTACGCAGGATTGGTTTAATGGCGTAACTACGACGGTAAATCTAAAATACGCTTATTGGTTTGGGGGCACAGACTACAAAACCGACAAAGACGGAAATGTAGTCGGTAGCAACAAAGCCAAAAAATCCACCCAAAAATCTAAGTCCAACAAATCAAAGAAAAAGAAAGAAAAGAAATCTAAGAAAAAGGTTTATTACATTGACGGGTAAACCTTTTTCCCCCTCCCTTGCAGTGTTTTTGCCTTTTGCCCCCCTTGCCGATGGGCACGCTTTTCCCCCTCCCTTGCGGAGGGGGATTAAGGGGGAGGGTAAATCCGTCATTGCGAGAATCTGCGACTTTGTTAAAAGTTGCAGATTCGTGGCAATCTATAAAAGAATTTTGTCATACTGAGCGTAGCGAAGTATCTCAAAGCATTTATTTGTCATTGCAAGCGGATTTTATACAAAATCCGCGTGGCAATCCAAAAACCACACCGTCATTGCGAGAATCTGCGACTTTGTTAAAAATTGCAGATTCGTGGCAATCCACAATGCGATACAGAAACAATAGATTGCCACGCAGTTTAGATTCTAAAGAATCCAAACTGCTCGCAATGACAGCAATGCAAATTCTATCAATGGCATTATTTCCCCCTCCCTTTGCGGAGGGGGCTAGGGGGTGGGTTTCTTTAGATTCCACCGCCGTCATTGTAGGCAAGGATTCTGCTTCCGTCATTGCGAGCGTTGCAACGCAACGCGTGGCAATCCATTATTTGTCATTGTGATGATTTTCAATGTCATTGCGAGAATCTGCGACTTTGTCAAAAGTTGCAGATTCGTGGCAATCCACAAAAGAATTTTGTCATACTGAGCGTAGCGAAGTATCTCAAAGCATTTATTCGTCATTGCGAGCGAACGCAGTGAGCGTGGCAATCTATTTATTAGTTTTATCAAAATAGTGTTTTTTGGTATTTTTTAACGATAGATTGCCACGATTCTAGCCTTTTTAACAAAAGCCTAAAATCTCGCAATGACAGCAATGCAAATTCTATCAATGACGCAATCTACCCACCCCCAAACCCCCTCCGCAAGGGAGGGGGCTTTTAATCCCCCACGCAAATCGTCATTGCGAGAATCTGCGACTTTGTTAAAAGTTGCAAATTCGTGGCAATCCATTATTTTTCATTGCGATGATTTTTCAATGTCATTGCGAGCGAACGCAGTGAGCGTGGCAATCCACAATGTAAAAAAAGCAAAATAGATTGCCACGCAGTTTCGATTCTAAAGAATCCAAACTGCTCGCAATGACGAAAATTTCTTTGTCATATTGAGTGCGTGAGCGCGAAATATCTCTATTTGAGTTTTTAAGTTTAGAGATACTTCGCTACACTCAGTATGACAAAATGTTTCAGTATGAGAAGTGTTGCCGTCATTGCGAGCGTGGCTACGCCACGCGTGGCAATCCACAAAAGAATTTTGTCATACTGAGCGTAGCGAAGTATCTCAAAGATTTTATTCGTCATTGCGAGCGAACGCAGTGAGCGTGGCAATCTATATTCACAAAGCGCAAAACACACATTTAGCAATTTAATAAAATAGATTGCCACGATTCTAGTCTTTTTAACAAAAGCCTAGAATCTCGCAATGACAGCAATGCAAATTATATCAATGACGCAATCTACCCACCCTCACCCAACGGGTTGCGAGGCGTTAGCCGAAGCAAAAACCCCCTCCGCAAGGGAGGGGGTTTATTTTGGATTGCCACGCGCAACAAGTTGCGCTCGCAATGACATTGAAAATTCTTGCAATGACAAAATTGCAAAATCTCACAATGACAAGAAAACCCACCCCCAAACCCCCTCCGCAAGGGAGGGGGTTTATTTTGGATTGCCACGCAGTTTCGATTCTAAAAAATCCAAAACCGCTCGCAATGACGGAAGCCCCCCACCACAAAAACCCCTACAATGCAAAAACAACCAAAAACCAAAAAAAGAAAAGAAAAAGAAAAAACCAAAACAACAAAAACAAAAAAACCAACCAAACAACCAAACAACAGAAAAAACCAAAAACACAAAACACAAAACACAAAAAAATAAAAAATAAAAACCAACCAAAATAAACAAAAACCCCCAGCCAAAACCTAGCAGATTCTAGGCAGTAGTTCGCCTTGAGGGTATTCCATATATCGCTTTGAGCCCCATTTGTTTTTTAGCACCACGCGGGCATTTGGCATTGCGGATTTGGCAAAATCGCTTGTGAGATTGCCATTTGCGCCTTTTTTGTCGTTTGTTTGGGTTACTTCGCCTATGATTTTGGCGTGTCTCCCTAGCGTATGAGCGCGCAAAATCTCACAGATTTTCTCCGCCTCGCTAGATTTCACGCTCATAGCGCAAACCCCCTCATTTGCTAGCATATACGCCTCTAGCCCTAGTATCTCGCACACTCCGCGCACCTCATCATCGATTTTTATGCACTCTTCATCGATCTCGATAGACGCACCTGAAGCGTTTGCCCATTCGTTTAGCACGGCTGATAGCCCACCACGCGTGGCATCTCTAAGCGCGTGAATCCCAAAATCCCCGCGCAAAATCGGCTCTAGCATAGGAAAAAGCTGTGCGCAATCGCTCTGCAAATGCGACTGCAATCCTATCCCCTCCCTGCTAGCAAATATGCTCGCTCCGTGCGCACCTATGGGGGCTGAAAGTATGATTTTATCCCCCTTTTGCAATGCCTTGCTAGAAATGCCCCTTTTTAGCACTCTGCCTACGCAAGTAGTGTTGATAAACAGCGTATCTAGCGAGCCTTTTGGGAGGACTTTGGTATCAGCACTTAAGATTTTTAAGCCCATTTTTTCTACCTCGCGCTCTATGCTCTCCACCACCCTCTCTAGCGCGCTTGATGCTAGCCCTTCCTCTATCATAAATCCAAATGAGATAAATTCTGGCTTTGCCCCCATCATCGCCACATCGTTGCTACTTCCGCATACGCTTAGTTTGCCTATATCCCCTCCGCTAAAAAATATAGGCGAAATGACAAAGCTATCGGTGCTAAGCGCGAAATCCACGCCATTTTCATCGCTATCTTTGCCACCACATCTGCCCCCCTGCCTGCCCAAATCGCCAACGCCAAAAACGCCCGCGTCCTCCCCCTCACTCACAAAAAACCTCCCCAAATGTGGCAAAAAGATTTTGTTTATTAGCTCATCGCTATCTGCCCCACCACTGCCCGCTGAAAGCGGGATAGTCAAATGCGGATATTTTTGCATAGATTCTCCTTAAAAAAATATCTTGTTATTGTATGTTTTTTATGCAAATTTTTGGCTAAAATGACTTGGCTAATGCTTGCCATAAATCCCAAATAATGCCTGCCCAAAGCTAATCCCGCTATCATTTGTCGGCACGATAGTATGAAAAAAATGTGGGATATTTTCTCTCAAAAACGCCGCGTGGATTTCCTCGCACAATGCCTTGTTTTGAAACACCCCTCCGCTAAAGCACACTTTGATTTGCGCTCCAAAATCTGCGCTAGATTTTGTATCATTTTTCGCGCTAAAATCTATGCTAGATTTCGCGCTAAAATCTGCGTTTTTGCTAAAATCCTCACTAGATTTTAGCGTGCTAGATTTTTGGGTAATGGATTTTTGCACGCTAGATTTTTGGGGGTTTGATTTTGTTGCGCTAGATTTTAGATTTTGCCCGTGTAAAAAATCTAGCGCAAAATCTAGCGCGATAGCACTAAGCGTGCGGATAAATTTCCTAGCCACCACGCGCAAATCCACGCCCAAAAATATATCCTCACAAATGCCATTTATAAACGATTCTAGCTTCACTACGCCATCTTGTATCTCAAATGGATAGCGTGCAAAATCCCCGCTAAAATATCCCAAACTAAAATCCCCTCCAAAATCCCCCAAACTAGAATTTTGCAAACTAGAATCCACCAAATAAGATTCCCTAAAATCCATATCTTGCCCTGCCAAATGCTCCAAACCAAAATCTCCCAAATCAAAACTTTGATAATAAAGCTCCTCTATCAGCGCACCACTTTGCCCCTCATAGCTTGTCTCTTGCAAAATCCCCATCAAGCTAGCCACCCCGTCAAATAGCCTGCCAACCGAAGTTGTTTTATGCGAATTTATGCCTTTTTGCAATGCGATTTTTAAAAACTCGTTGTTTTGAAAATATGTTTCATATTTTGCCTGCATTTTTTCATTGCCACATAGTTTGCTTAGGGCGTATCCCACACGCCAAATCTCTTTTATCGCCACTTCCCCGCCATAGAGGCTAAACTCTTGCAAATGCCCTACCCTACGCGCTTCCCTAAACCCACCAAACAAAAATTCCCCTCCCCAAATATCGCCATTTTCCCCTAGCCCACTCCCATCCCAAATGATTCCCAAAATCTCCTCATCTGCACTGCTAGCCACCTCGCCCAAAATCGCGCATAAATGTGCGTGATGATGATAGATTTGCAAATGCTTAGTCTCGCTTTTTTGTGCTAGATTTTCTTGCATTTGCTTAGCATATCTCACACTCTCATATCGCGGGTGAAAATCACTCACAAGCACGCTAGGGACAAAATCATAAATGCGCGAAAAAAAATCCATAACGCTAAGGTATTTTTCCTGCGTGGCTATGCTAGCTAAATCCCCGATATATGGGCTTAGCATAAACTTTGCGTTATGGCTAGAAATATCGCTACTTGCGTAGCAAAGGGTGGTTTTATCCTGTGCGCCAAATGCTAAAATCTTTTGGGGTTTTTGCGTATTTTTTTGTGTATTTTTTTGCGTGGATTTTTGTGTAGATTTTGATAGATTTTGCGATTTCAAATCTAGTGAATTTGGCAAAATATTTGGTAGCTCAAAATTATGCGGAGTTTTCCCTCTCGCTAGGCGAATGGGACGCATCTCCCCTGCGATAAAGCGCAAAATGCTATCATCAACGCCATTATAAATCCCCCTCTCAAAATCCAAAAAATAATCCGCCACAAATTCTAAACTCTCTTGTGCTTGCCCAATATTTGTGATAATAGGCTCGCCTTTTAGATTTGCGCTTGTGTAGATGATGGGCTTTGCAAAAAAGCGAAACAAAATATGGTGCAACGCCGTATTTGCAAGCAAGATTCCAATGCTAGATAGATTTGGCGCGATTTGCTCCAAAGCTAAATTTAAGGCATTTTTTTTTCGTTGCCTAGCTAGTATGATAGGCGCGCTTTGAGAGATTAGCGCGCTAGATTCCGCGCTATTTAGTATAGCGATTTGCCCTGCGGTGGCGATGTCTTGTGCCATTATGGCAAATGGCTTATAGGGGCGATTTTTCCTCTCTCGCAAGTTTTTTATAGCAAGCGGATTTGTGCTATCACAGATGAGCGCAAACCCTCCAAGCCCCTTTATGCAAATGATTTTGCCAGATTCTAAGTATTTGGCTACTTTTTTTATGGCTGCTTCATTTTTTGCCAATACCTTTTTGCCTTTGTATAGCTTTAGTGGCACGGCGCATTCATTGCACGAAATAGGCTGTGCGTGGTAAAATCTGCTTTTTGTATCGGCATAATCCTTAGCGCATTTTCCGCACATTTGATACGCGCTCATCGCAGTATTTGCCCTATCATAGGGCATAGATTTGATGAGTGAGTATCGCCCACCGCAATTTGTGCAAGAAATAAGATGATAAAAAAAATGACGCGATTTGGGCGAAAAAATATCGCTTAGACAATGCTCGCAAGTGGCTAAATCCTGCGGGATATGAGAATCTAGCGATAAAAAAGCGGGGCTAGAATCTAAGATAAAAAATCCTGCATTATGTGTTTGATTTTGGTGCGTTTTGGATTTTATGATGTTGTGGTATGTTGCATTGCAAATGTGCGAAATATGTATGGAGTGGATTTTGGCATTTGGCGGGAGTTTGGCAAAAAACGCGCTAAAAAATGCAAGAAAATCATTTTTTGTGATTTTTGCTCCATTTTTTATGCTTATTTTTGTAGGATTCACTCCATTTTTTGCGCTTTTTGCGCTTTTTTGAGCATTGCAAAAAATCAAATCTTTTTTCCACAAACCCCCTAAATGTAACGCGTAAAAACGCATAAATTTTTTATGCGCAATGTGGTTGAGAATGTGGTTGCGTTTTTTTGGATTTGCCAAAATCTCGCCTGATAAAAAATCCCCCCAAACATAGTCTATATCAAGATAGATTATCCCATCGCCACCGACATTTACTACCGCCCCGCCTAATCCCAAATCATTTGCTAGATTGCACACAAATGGGCGAAATCCTACGCCTTGAGTGATTCCTTTGCAATGGATTTTTAGCATTTTTTATACTTTATTTTTTGCGATTTGGTTTTGCGCTTTATTTTTTAAAACTTTGTTTTTTTGCTTGGTTTTACGCTTTGTTAGATTTTGGCTAGATTTAGCAAAATCACAAACCCTAATACAGCTGCATACTTATACAATGCAAACTTCCGTGCCATTTGATAAGAGTGCGTGCATTTACCCCCACCACGCGCAAATGTGGCAGTGCGTTTGCCAAAATCTCTAAGGCTTTTTTGTCATTTTTATCATCATAAATGGGGACTAATAGCCCTCCATTTACAAACAAAAAGTTTGCATAGCTAGCGGGCAATCGCTCATTATTTTCATCATAAATCGCGCCGACAAAAGGCAATCGCACAAGATTATAAGGCTCTCCATTTTCCTGCCGAAAGGATTTTAGCTGTGCTTGCATTTTTGATAACTCTTCATAATGCTCATCAGCCCTATCATCACAGCCAATGTATGCAATCGTGCTAGAATCTATAAACCGCGCAAGCATATCGATATGGCTATCTGTATCATCGCCACGCAAATACCCAAAATCCACCCACAGCACGCGACTAGCCCCCAAATATTCTTTTAATTTTGATTCTATTTGTGCTTTGTTTAAATGTGGGTTTCTATGCTTTTCTAGCAGGCAAGCACTTGTGGTGAGAATCGTGCCTGCGCCATCAGTGTCGATACTCCCGCCCTCTAGCACAAAATCTAGCGAAGTCAATGGAGAGGTAAAAATCCCCTCTTTTGCAAGATTTTGGTTGATTTGGTTGTCAAAATCTGCGCGGTATTTCCCTCCCCAGCCATTAAATACAAAATCTATAAGTTGTGTTTGCCTAAAATGCGCTTGCTTAGAGTGCGTTTGCCTAAAATATGTTTGCAAAGAGTGTTTTTTTTCAAAATCTAATTCTAGCGTGATAGCTCCAAAATCTCGCGCCCAAGTGTCATTTGTCCTCACAAAGACAAGGGTTATTTTTTCATTTAAATCAAATGTTTTTAGCGTTTCAAAATCATTGCGATTTGTGATGCCACTAGATTTGCCAAACGCTTTTTGCAAATACAAAAACCCATCAAAATCGTGCGTATCCACGCAAATAATGACTTTTTCAAACTCGCTAATCGCTCTAATAATATCCACAAAACATTCCCTAGCCTCATCAATCTTGCCCGCCCAATCGCTATTTGCGTGCGGAAATGAAAGCAAAATAGAATCTTGCTTTTCCCATTCTGCTTTTAGTCGTAGATTTTTTTGCAAGCGATTTGAGAGAGGATTTGCCCCTGTGTTTTGCGATATTGTTTGCGGTGTTTGTGCTTTCGTAGTGTTTTGTGATTTTGGTTGTGAGATATTTTGGGGCAAGGCATTTGATAGATTTTGCTTATTTGGCTTAGCTATGGACATAAACGCTCCTTTGTAAAAATCTAAAAACGCATTATAACATTTTAAATCTACTCGCTTTATTTTTGCTTTTGTCTTTGGTTTTGTTTGTCTTTGTTTTGACTTTGTTTTGCTTTTGGCTTTGTGCTACTTTGCTAGTCCCCAAACCAAATCCCTCAACGCATTTACCTTGCGTGTGTTAAAATCTAAATTTTTCATACTTTGTGTTAAGAAACTTTGTGTTAAGAAAGGTGGCAATATGGATTCTACTATCAATATTTTTAGCTTTGATTTTTACTCCACGCTGGTGGTGATGGTGGCGGTGCTGATTTTGGGGCGATTTATCATCGCTAGGATAAAGTTTTTGCGTGATTATAATATCCCTGAACCTGTGGTGGGTGGGCTTATCGCTGCGATTTTGATTTTTTTGCTTTATAAATTTATGCAAATAGAATTTAGATTTGATAGCTCGCTAAAAGACCCGCTAATGCTTGCGTTTTTTACTTCTGTGGGGCTAAGTGCGGATTTTGCTTCGCTAAAAAAAGGCGGAAAATTACTTGTTATTTTTTTGGTATTTGTGTGCGGGTTGCTCTTTTTGCAAAATATCATTGGCATAGGCACGGCATATCTTATGGGGGTAAATCCGCTTATTGGCTTGCTCGGAGGCTCAATCACAATGAGTGGCGGACACGGCACGGGAGCGGCTTGGGCAGATATTTTTAAAGCCGCGCCATATCATTTTAGCGCGGCTACGGAAGTGGCGATGGCGTGTGCTACTTTTGGGCTTATTATGGGTGGGATTATCGGTGGTCCTGTGGCTAGATTTTTAGTCAAACGCTACAAGCTAAAAGTCCCAAAAGCACGCGAACAAGAGGAAAACCTAAGCGGATTTGAAGCCCCGACAAAAGAGAGGCTTATCACTTCGACAAGTTTTGTAGAATCACTAGCCCTAATTGCGATTTGCCTGCTTATTGGCACGATGCTAAAGGGCTTTGAGCGCAGTTACTTTGGCGAGAGTCAAGGGCTAAATTTGCCTACTTTTGTGTATTGTTTATTTTGTGGCGTAGTGTTGCGAAATCTTTTAAGCGCGCTAAAAATCCATCAGGTTTTTGATAGAGAAGTCTCTGTCATCGGCAATGTCAGCCTCTCACTATTTTTGGCATTTGCGATGATGAGTATAAATCTGTGGGAGCTAGTGGCGTTAGCCTTGCCTATGCTTGTGATTTTGTCTATACAATCGATTGCTATGGCGTTGTATGCGATATTTGTTACATTTAGATTTTGCGGGAGGGACTATGATGCGGCGGTTTTGGCAGCGGGGCATTGTGGATTTGGGCTTGGGGCTACACCTACGGCTATGGTAAATATGCAGACCGTTACTTCGCACTATGGGGCTAGCCATATCGCTTTTATCATCGTGCCTTTGACAGGTGCTTTTTTTATCGACATTATCAACGCTATCGTGATACAAAGCACACTTAGCGCATTTATCAGTGGGTAGATTTTGCGTATTTTTAGCTAGATTTAGCCAAAAAACGCTGTAAAAATCCGCAAGATTTTTATGACAATCTATTATCTATCATACTAAAACGCATAGTCCGAAGTATCCAAAAAAGCACGAATCTAAAAGAAAGATTTGCGCTAGATTTTGCAGGATTGCGAAAAAAAATAAAGCGATTTAAAAAAACGCATTTGACAAAGGCTACTAAGGGATTGCCACGCAAATGTTACTTTTTACAAAGTTGCAGATTCTCGCAATGATGATTTACTTGTGGGATTAAAAGCCCCCTCCATTGCGGAGGGGAAATCCTGTCATTGATAGAATTTACATTAGCTGTCATTGCGAGATTCTGCGCATAGCGTAGAATCGTGGCGATACACACTACAATATAAGCAAAGTAGATTGCCACGAATTTGCTAGCGCAAATTCTCGCAATGACGGTAATGTAACCTTCAACGACAAAGTCGCAAATTCTCTCAATGACAAATCTACCCACCCCCCAAACCCCCTCCGCAAGGGAGGGGGAATCTTTATCGTCATTGCGAGCAGTTTGGATTCTTTAGAATCGAAACTGCGTGGCAATCTATTTTGCTTATTTTGCATTGTGGATTGCCACGAATCTGCAACTTTTAACAAAATTGCAGATTCTCGCAATGACGATTTGAGTGCGAGATTAAAAGCCCCCTCCGCAATGGAAGTGGAATAAGAAATGTGCCAATCCACAATGGAAGCAGAAATCCTGTCATTGAAAAAATTTGCAACGCTGTCATTGCGAGAATTTGCGCTAGCAAATTCGTGGCAATCTATTTTCTTGTCATTGTGAGAATTTTCAATATCATTGCAAGCAATTAGAGCGTGGTTTTGGATTGCTAAGCGGATTGTTGATAAATCCACTCGCAATGACTAGGCAAGGCTTAGATTTAGGGCTTTTTGTAGTTTGCCTTGCTCCAATCAAAATTATCATAAATTTGCAAGATTTTATTTTCATCAAGCATTTCAGGGTCGATTCGTGTGCCAACCAAATCGCTTTGGCGAATTTCATCTAGCGTAAAAGCATTTTTAATCGCATTTTCATTGCCACTAGCGCGAGAATTTTTAATAAATGGGAAATGATAGTTATTTAGCTCTGTGTGGTATGTGATTCGTGCTGGTCTATAAAACAAGCCTTCATAAAATAATTTACGCTCTTTATCGGGAAACCACACATTAAAGCGTAGTCCATTGTTGCAGATTAGCCAATGGTCTGTGCCGACATTCCAAAAATTACCTTGTGCGTTTGAGCGGATAAATACGCTATTATCTTTGATTAGCGTGTCGATTCGTGCGATTACTAGCCTTTCATAACACTTTTTTGGCAAGTAAAACGCTTTATACAGCTTCTTTGCGTCATAGATATGGTCGCAGTCGATTTTGATAAGCCACTGATTTTTGGGGATAAATGATAGGGCAAAATTATAGTAATTATGCAGCATATTTTCTTGCGCCTTTGGGGTGTGAATCTCAATGTGGTGCGGATATTTCGCAGGGATAAACGAAGGATATTTGGCACAAAAATCTAGTATGATTTCTTCGCTACCATCCGTGCAGTCATTATAGGCAATAACACCGCGCTGAATAGCGGGTAAAATGCTTTCTAAACACGCTTTCAAGGTAATGGCTTCGTTGCAAACTCTTATAAAAGCCCAAGGATTTAGCGGGGATTTAGGATTTTGTGCGTTTTTATCAAAGTCAAAGTAGCCAAAATGCGTCTTTTGTGGAATCTTGTGTGGATTTTTGGCTAGATTTGCTTGATTTGTAGAGTTTGCGTAGTTTATGAAGTTTTTAGTGTTTTTGTGGCGTAAATCTTGTGCGTGTTTTTTATCGCTTTGGATTTTATCTAGTAGATTCCCCCCCCCCCTCTCTCTCTCTCTCTCGATTTCCGCATTTATAGGAACTGCGCGGTTTTTAGTGATGAAATATTCATTAGTATGTGCGTTGATTTGTGCTAAAACTTCATGTGGCAAGTGTGAATCGATTTTGTCAAGCGTGATGATTTTGTCGCTACAATATTTATCAAAAACCGCGTTTCTAGCTTTTCTGCGATACTTGCCAAATGGAATAAAATTGCATAAAAATTGCAAAATCATTCGTTTGGTTAGAAAGATTGCGTAATCTAGCACTCTGCACCTCATTAAAAGAAAAATTTAAAGCGTGATTGTAACCAATTTTTAAAGTATAATTACCCTTTTTTATCGCCACAGAATCCAAAATCGCGTTTTACAAAGTAAAATTTAATGGAGAAAATTATGGATTTAAATAAGATTTTAGATAGCTCAAATTTAGCATTTAGCACCGCGCAAAAGGTTTGCAAGTGGGTTGCTTTCGCGCTTTTTGCGCTTTATGTCATTGTGGCAAAAATGTATGCAGGGGCGATTTTGCCAGAATTTTGGCTTGGCATTGTGGGCGTAGTCGCGCTCGTGCTACTCTCACAAAAGCAGACTTTTAGGGTGGGCGTGTGTTTTGCTTATGGCTTTTTCGCGCTTTTTGGTGTGCTTTGGATACTCTTTTTTGTAGGCGCATTTGATGAATCTACACTGCAAGAAGTGCTTATAAGTATCTCAAACGAGCAAGGCATAAACGCACAAGCTGTCCCTGTGGTAACGACATTAGGTGCTTGTGCTTTAATCCTCTTAACGCTCATCGCGTTTATCTTAACTTGGATTCAAAAGTTTGCATCAAAAATCCCTAGCATTTTTTTGGGCTTTTTGGTATTAGCCCCGCTTGTGTATCTCGCCCCAGAGCCACTTTATGCAACGCTTTTCCCGCAAAAGTATTATGAAAGCACAGAAAAAGTTTCGTCTCAAGATGAAATTACCCAAAACCCTTTGCCCCTTGATTTTAGCAAGTTTTCAAAGCCCATAAGCGATGAGATTATCAAATCTATGCCAAAATCCCCAAAAGGCTTTAAATACTTCCCGCAAGATAAAATTCAGTTGCAAGCCCTTGTTAATGATTTCAGCATAGATTTGGGCGACATTGATACTTCGGCTATCACTTCTATGGCATTTTTGTTTCAATACTCAATGCGACCACATTATAATGGTTTGGAAAAATGGGATACTTCAAGTGTGCGTGATATGAAATTTATGTTTAGGGGTGCGGCGCATTTTGATGACGCTATCCATTTCATCGATAAATGGGACACTTCAAAGGTTGAAGATATGGACTATATGTTTGCAGATATAGGCGGAGCGGAGTTAAGGCTTGATAAATGGGACACTTCAAGCGTAACGAGTATGCGGGGAATGTTTTCTTTTGCAAGGTATTTTAATTCGCCCATTGATAAATGGAATGTAACCAAAGTTAAAGATATGTCAAAAATGTTTTACGGCGCAGATGAGTTTGCGCAGGATTTAAACAAATGGAAGGTAAGAAAGGATTGCAATACTACCGATATGTTTATGGGTGCGCTCTATATGGAGGAAAATCCGCCGTTGTGGTTTGTTAATATGCAAAAGCGTGCCAAAGATTCAGCACAAAAGGCAGTTGATGACATTTTCGCGCTAAATTTAAGCGGTGGCGCAAAATCGCCCGACAAACTCACGCCAACTTTGCTTGAAAACGCTCTCAATGTCATTTACAAAGACGGCGACTATCGGCTTCACAATGCTAATGATTACTACAAAAAAATAAGCGATGAAAAAATCGCTAAACTCAAAAAAGCCTACGAACTTGCCAAAAAGCCAGACAAAGCGCAAATGATAGATCTCAAACAAAGCATTTTACAATCCTGCACTGAACCTAATCCCTGCACCGCAGAAAAAGAATTTGAGCCAGAAGAATTTGAATTAGAGCAGTTAGCGGGGTTACATTATGGGATTGATTATCTTAGCCTTACTTTGATAAGTAGCGGGGATTTACAAGATAAGTATTTTGAAGAGGCGTTAAATGGTTTGCGAAAGCTTGGCTTCCCTATGTGGCTAGATGATGATACGCCCACACGCAGCATAGCTTTGTATTTTTATGGTTTGCAAATTTTAAGCTATGTCGATGATGAAAGCCCTGCGTATAAGGCAATCTACAACGAATCCAAAAAAGACTTTGCTCAATTTAAAAAAGTGCTTGAAAGCAAGGATTATGAGAATTTAAAGGGCTTTTTGGAGTGAAAATTACGCAAAATCTAAATGCAAATTATTGATTTAATTTTGGGTTATTGATTGTGCTTTTTGTTTAGATTTGTATGTTTTGGATTGCCACGAATCTGCTACGCAGATTCTCGCAATGACGAAAATTTAATATTTTGTCATTCTGAGCGGAACGAACGCAGTGAGTGTAGCGAAGAATCCAAATCACACGGCGTTTTGTTTTTAGATTCGCGTGGTTTGGATACTTCGCTACAAGCTACGCTTTTCGCTCAGTATGACAATAAAAGCGTGGATTGCTTCGCTCCCTCGCAATGACGAAAAAATTACGCTTTGATTCGCGCAAATCACAATCGAAGTAGTTGCAGAAAATGACAAGCGACTTGCGCGGAAGTATCTTTAGGCGATTTCGTGGGTTTTCGAGCGCGAAAGCACGAAATAGAACTAGAGCGTTCATTGAGTGCTTGAGCGCGAAGAATCCCGCGAAAGCGTCAAAGAGACAACGCACATTAGTTTATTTCAGCGTCTCCATATCGATTACATACCTAAACTTCGCCTTCCCTGTGGTAAGCTTCTCATACGCCTCATCGATTGCGCCCTCATTTGCGCTAATGATTTCAGTCTCGGGGTAAATGCCGTGCTTTAGGCTAAAATCTAGCATTTCTTGCGTTTCTTTCATTCCGCCGATTACTGAGCCATACACACGCCTATGTCCCGCAAAGACAAGCGATGAGAGGCTAATATTTGGCATTACCTCGCTTGGTGGCAACCCCACCACGCAAAAATCCCCGCCATACGCCAAAAGATTCACATACTCCATAGGCTCGTATTTTGTGGGAATCGTAGAGATGATGACATCAAATCGCTCTTTGACTTGCGCGAGATTGTCAGTCGTGTAGAGTGCCTTTGCGCCCATTTTTAGCGCGTCTTGCTCTTTGTTTTTGTTTCGTGCAAACACGCTCACTTCCGCGCCCATTTGAATTGCGTATTTTAACGCCATTACGCCAAGTCCGCCAAATCCCGCTACGCCTACTTTATCCCCCGCTTTGACTTTGCTAAATTTTAGTGGCGAATAGGTTGTGATTCCCGCGCAAAGCAGTGGCGCGACTTTATCTAGTGGCGCGTCCTTTGGCACGACAACGGCAAATTTTTCGCTTACCACGATATTGTTGCTATATCCGCCAAAGGTGGGCGCATTGTCGTGGAATCTATCGATACAATCATAAGTAAAAACCGCGCCACTCATACAAAACTGCTCTTGAGATTGCTTACACGCCTCGCATTCGCCACACGCATTTACCATACAGCCTACCCCTGCGTAATCGCCGACTTTAAATTTTTGCACCCCGCTTCCTACGGCGACTACACGCCCTGCGATTTCGTGCCCTGGCACCATTGGGTAGATTCCCTCTCGCCATTCACTTCGTGCGCTGTGAATGTCGCTGTGGCAGATTCCCGCGTAGAGAATTTCTATCAAAATATCGCCCTGCCCTAGCGCGTGGCGCGAAAAATCAAAGGGCTTGAAACTATCGCTTTTATGCGCTACGGCGAAACCTTTCGCGCTTATGCGCGCTCCGCTTTTGACTTCCTCTAAGTTTGAATCTAGTAACATTTCTTATCCTTTCAAATGAAATTTTTGGATTTTTAGTAAGATTTCAAGTGAAACCAAAAATCCAAACGCAATTATAAAACCTGATAGCAACTCTAAGTCAAGGGTTTTTGTGAAAAATTTTGCAAAAAATTTTTGATAAAACTTGTGAAAATGCAGAATCTAGCAAAATCAAAATGCAAATAAATACGCATAATTTTTGATTAAATAAAGCTTAAATTAAATATTTTTGAGGTAAAATGTGCGTTTTTTTATTTCCAAATTGAAGGATACGCGATGGGCGAAAATTATGCGATATTTAAAAATGGTGGCAAGCAGTATAAAGTCGCGCAGGGCGATATTTTGCTACTTGACAAACTTGGCAAAGAGCCAAAAGACAAGCTAGAATTTGACGAAGTGCTAGCCCTGCATAATGGCAAGGAGCTAAGCATTGGCACGCCTTTGCTAAAAGGCGCGAAAGTGCAAGCAGAAGTCATAAACGAGGGCAGAGGCAAGAAAATCATCGCCTTTAAGAAGCGCAGACGCAAAGACAGCAAGACAAAGCGCGGATTTCGGCGGGATTTTACACGAGTGAGAATCGTAGCTATCGCAGGGTAGATTCTAGGATTTAAAGCACAGCAAACACAAAAACTTGGTTTGCAAAAGACGCATTTTGAAATATAATGATTTCAAAGGGCAATAAACGCGCGAAGGATTTTTGGATTTAGGGTGTCTTAGTGGCGAGCGCGGATAATGAGCGTGGATAGCAAGCATAGATAAAATGCAGCAATTCATCAAGCAAAGCCACTAAGACAAGTTTTGCAGAATCTAGATTCTCTAAAAACGCCCCCCCCCCCCCAAAAAAAAAGAGCTAAAAAACTAAGCGCAACCAAACTTAATACAAAGGAGATGACAAAATGGCACACAAAAAAGGACAGGGTAGCACCCAAAACAACCGCGACTCAGCAGGACGCCGACTAGGGATTAAGAAATTTGGCTCACAATTTGTGCGAGCGGGCAATATCATAGTCCGCCAACGAGGGACTAAAATCCACGCAGGCGATAATGTCGGCATCGGCAAAGACCACACGATTTTCGCGCTTATCGATGGCGTGGTGAAATTTAGCCAAAAATCAAAACTACGCAAAAAAGTCTCTGTGATAGCGCAAGGCGATGTAAAACTAGCCCAAAGCGCGCAGACTACCAAGACAGCACAAAACACAAAAGCCACTCCAGCCAAAAAGCCAGCTTCAAAGAGTGTGGCAAAAACAAGCGCAAAAGCGACAAAGGCGTAAAACTCGCGCCAACGCATAATGAAAAAGTGTAAAAAACTCACTTTGAATGGCGTTTGCCTCTTTCGCACATTTGTATGTGCCGTGCTATTTGCAGGGCTTAGCGTAGCGAATGCCGATGAATATGAAGACGCGCTAATGCGCTTTCTCAATGTCTCGCAAGCTAACGCCGCGCTAAATCAAATGCTTGATGACAAACAAGCCCTAAACGCGCTCTATGCGGAGTATGGCAACAAACTTAGCAAGGCACAAAAAGCCCAAATCGCCCAAGCCTACAACGAATATATGAGTGGCGCGTATAATGATATGCTAGCCCTCCTGCCGAGCATTTACAAAAAATATCTCTCTCTTAGCGATTTGCAAGAGCTTATCAAATTTTACCAAACACCGCTTGGGCGCAAGCTCGCTAAAATGCAAGTCGCAATGGTAAAAGAGGACTTAACCCCGCTAATGATACAAATCCTCCAAAAGCACCTCCCCAATTTTTCAGCAAAAATTTCAAGCGATTTTGCAACAATGAGATTTTAAAATCTAGACGCGCAAGCAAGCGATAAAGCAACCAAAATCAACAAAGCGCGAATGCAAAATCTCATTTGTAGGATTTAGAAATGTTTGTCGATAGCGTAGATATTTTTATCACTTCGGGCAATGGCGGGGCTGGGTGCGTGAGCTTCCGCAGAGAAAAATTCGTCATACAAGGCGGACCTGATGGTGGCGATGGTGGCAGGGGTGGCGATATAATCTTTGAAGTGGATAACAACGCCCACACGCTAGCAAACTTTCGCGGCAAAAAGCACCACAAAGCCCAAAATGGCGAATCTGGCAAGCCTAAGCGATGCGCGGGCAAAAGTGGGGCGCATTGTATCATCAAAGTCCCGCTTGGCACGCAAATTAGCGATTTTGAGAGCGGGGAGGTTTTGTGCGATTTTGACAAGGATTTTAGCAATGCTACCAAAGGCGAAAACGCGCAATTTGTCGCGCTAAAGGGAGGCAAAGGGGGCTTAGGCAATGCGCATTTTAAAACCGCGACAAACCAAGCCCCAACCTACGCTCAAAAAGGCATAGCAGGGCAGTCTCGCCACATAAAATTAGAGCTAAAGCTCATCGCTGATGTGGGCTTAGTGGGCTACCCAAATGTCGGCAAATCCACGCTCATCTCCACGCTCTCAAACGCCAAACCCGAAGTGGCAAACTACGAATTTACCACGCTTACACCGCATTTGGGCGTGGTGGAGGTGGGCGAAAATCCTAAAGGTTTTAATGGGGTAGATTCTTTTGTGATGGCTGACATTCCGGGCATAATCGATGGGGCAAGTGCGGGCAAGGGGCTAGGATTGCAGTTTTTGCGACACATCGAGCGCACGAAGTTTTTGCTTTTTGTGCTTGATTGCACGCGGGCGGGATTTGATGGGGGTTTAAGCGTGGAGGCGCAGTTTGCAAACCTAAGGCGCGAGCTAAAATCCTACTCAAGCACGCTAGCCACACGCCCCTATGGAATCGCGCTTAGCAAGATTGACGCCCTGCCAAACCCACAGAATCTAGCGCGAAATAAAGCGCAAAATCCGCAAAATAAATCGCAAAAACAAGCGCGAAATCCGCAAAATGCAGAATCTAGCGCGAAATATTTTGGGCTAGATTTTAGTAGCGCGGATTTTACCAATGCGGATTTTATGAGCGCAGGTTTTAGTAGCGTGGATTTTGCCAAACCTGCGTTTATCCTGCCAATCTCTGCGATTACAAGGCACAATCTCAATGCGCTTGTTAGCGCGCTTTGCAACGCATTGCAAAATCCACAATCAAACACACAAAAATTCTAACTCCCCAAAATCCCCATAAATCTTACAAAAACTTCACAAGCCTTAACCGTATTTTTTAAACCTTGCCAAGACATATTTTTGATTTGTCTTTTTGGCTTTTAAGCAAACTTTAAGCAGGGGGGGGGGTAGAATTGCTTAAATTTTTCATTCAAGGAGGATTTGCAATGGCAATGATACAAAAACTTCAATACCTATCAAATAAAAAAGGCAAAAAACAAGAACCTGTAAGCAAGGGAGAGTGTTTTGGTTTTACACAAAACGGAGAAAAGTATTTCCAACTTGATACTTATGGCAGAGAAAACAGGCAAAACCCAAATCAAAAAAGCCAACAAATACAGCTTGATAAACAAAGTGCCACCTATCTTGTAAATATCCTTATTGAATTTTTTGATTTAGAAATAGATTTAAAAGTCAAATAAGGAGTAACTATGCGAAAATCAAAAACCTTAATGTTAATTTTAAGCGTAGTAAGCACATTATTTTTACTATGTGGTTGTAGCTTTTTTGGCGGTGGGGAAAATGGATTTGTGAAATTTTATGAGCCAAGTATGACGCACGAACAAGTGGCTACAGCAAAATCTAGTTATGACTATCCAAGTCAAATCAAAGGCATAGATTCTAATAGTGTCGCACAATTAGAAGCAGATACAAACCGACTTGTGTTTTATTATAATTGCTCTATTATAGGCACAAGTAGCTTTTTAGGTCCTCTAAACAAAGAAAATAATCCAACAGAAGCAGCTGAAAAAGTAGGGGCAAATTTCTATCTTACTCTTACAATATTTGATAAAACAATAAGTGGCACTTACACTACCTTTGTGCCGACATATTCGACCACTACGACAACAACCAATAGTAATGCTAACGCTTATGGCTCTGGTGGCTACGCCTATGGTAGCGGGAGTAGCACAGGGGTTTCTACAACACGCTCTAGCACACCTGTAACCAACTCATACAGCATCGATAGATATGACCAAGAAGCTATATTTTTTCTCTGCCCATAACCTAAATATAAGGAAGTCCAAATGAAATCTTTTAAAATTTTGTTAATTGCATTAACACTCATAAATCTACTCTATGCTGATGAATCAAATAGTCAATCCATAGAGCAAACCATAGAATGTATAGAAAAAAACAACAAAAAAGCGTGTCAAATCCTCATTGAGAGCAATGCACTCTCTAGCCTAAAAGAATGCGTGGCAACTTGCCAAAGCATAGGGATTGATGGCTGGTGTCCTAAATCGTGCAATTCCATAGGGGCTGTCTATACAAAAATAGGTGATTATAATCAAGCAATGGAATATTTTAAAAAATCCATTAGCTTAGGAAATGAGTATTCATACAACTATTTCCCATACTTGCATTACAAAAGTGGCAATATGGAAACCCTGCAAATATTAGACACAAAATGCAACCAAAACAAAAACAAAGAATTGCAAATCTTTGCTTGTAACACATTAGGTGAAATTTATCTTGAAGGAAGAGGTATTTTTGGTGTGGGCAAAGGTGTAGGGCAGAATTATAAAAAAGCTTTTGACTACCTAAAAAAAGCTTGTGAGATGGGAGTAGAGAATTCTCAATATGGGTGTCATAAAATTGGGATTTTGTTACGCTATGGCGATGGTATGAGACAGGATATTCAAAGTGCAAAATCATATTTTGGCAAAGCGTGTGATTTAGGGAATCAATCAGCTTGCAATCAATACAACAGCCTAAATAAGCAATAAAAAGCAAAATACCTCTCCGCCTAATGCCGATTATTTTTTAGCAAAGTTTGGCATAGATTTTGTCTATTTACGATATGTCCCATCAATCTCAAAATCATCTAAATCTAGCCCTACCCCCTCGATGATTTTTTGGATATTTGCTTGTATGGCTTGCCCATTTGCGTGCGTATAAAACATAAAATCTCCAAAATTATACTCCACTATATTTGCGCTCTCTGGAAAATCCTTTATTTCAGTAGAAATACATCTTGGACAATCCATTGAGATAAATTCCGCAAATTCTCATTGATTTTTGCTACAATTTCACTTTTTTGCACGATTCACAAAGTATTTTACAATTTTTTACAAAGAATAATTTTTTAGATTTAGCATTTGTGGCGTTTGATTTTTGACTTCACTGCAAAGGTAGCCTATGCGGACACATTTCTTACAATCGCTATTGTGTGCAGGATTTAATTTGCATTATTTTTCATTATCCGAGCAAAATCACAAAGGGTGGCAAACAATGATTAGGGCGATTTTTGCACTGCTTTTTATAAGCGCGTTAAACGCACAATCTACGCCAAAATCTACACTAGAATCTAACCCGCAAATCACAGAATCTAGCGCAAAATCCACGCAAAATGTGATAGATTCTGCAAATGATTCTATCATTTCCCCCCCCCCCCAAATTTGTCGCATTCTGCAAAATCTAAATTAGATTCCACAGCGGATTTTGCAAGTTTAGATTCCGCACCGCAAAAAAATCTAGCGCAATATTTTGCCACAAATCCCGCATTTGGCGACAAACAAAATGCGATTCGGTTAGAGTTTGGCGCAAGTGTGCGAAGCAAAGGCTTTGAAAATCTCTATCAAGTCGAATTTATCTATTCACAACCAAATCGCTTTTTTCGCATTCACGGGCGGCTAAATCTCGAATTGGGCGGATTTTTTGGCTTTGGGCGTGGCTTTGATAAAACGAATTTCAGCGCGTTAAATCTCGCATTTGCAGGGATTAGCGAGGATATTTTGCTCCCGCTTTTTGTAAGCCAAAACTACGGCAATCTTTACACAGGGCTTGGCATCGGTGCATATATCAAAAACAAGGGCGAATTGCGTGTGGGCTCAAATTTCACCTTTGGAGAGCGCGTGTTTGTGGGCTATTTGTGGCGTAGTTTTAGCTTTGAAATCTTTGTCAAGCATTTTAGCAATGGCACTTTAAGCCTCCCAAATAGCGGGCATAATTTCTTTGGAATCACAAGCGGATATGTGTTTTAGTCGCAAAAATATAAGCGCGGATATTTTGAGTGCAAAAAATAAAAAAAACAATGTATTTAAGTAGGATTTGAAAATACAAGATTTTGAAATGCAGAATTTTGTAAGCAAGTTTTTAAATGCAAGATTTTGTAGCACCAAGATTTTAGGGCACAATGCTAAAAAATGATTTTGTGTTTTTGTAAGTTTTTGTAGCATTGTTGCAAATGTTTGCAAAAAAGCAATCTATGTCGCAAAATCCTAGCGACTAGATTTTAGCAAATCTTTTAATCGCAGTTGCTCTTGTCTAGCCGCTATGTATTGTATGTGAGCGATTTTGTGCGCTAGCTTTGCTTGGGTTATTTGATGAGTGTCGTTGCTTTGGATTGCTAGATGTAGATTTTGCCTTGCAGATTCTAGTTTTTGCTTTGTGTGGGCGATATATTCCTCCATTTCTTTTAGCACCGCTTCATCATCGCAATTTTTTAGCAAAGATTCTAGCTCATTTTTTGCTTTTGCTAGTTTGTCCTCATCTCTTTTTTTGTAGGATTGATAGGATTTTACCCCCTCTTTTGCTTTGTCTATCTTATACTCACACACCGCCCCTCCTAGCGCACTCCCCTGCCACAAAACACACAAAAAGCAAAATCCAAAACGAAACTTCATTTGTATCCCTAATCGTTTTTAAGATTTTATAAAATCTTATTCGCTCATATTATATGCCTGCTCTCCGTGCAAGCGCGCATCTAGCCCCTCTTCTTCTATGTCATCTCTCACGCGCAAATCCGTTATAAGCGAAATCCCCTTAAAAATCACAAAACTAGCCACCGCGGACAATCCTACGCACACGATAATAGCAAAAATCTGCTCCAACAATAACGCAAATGAGCCACTAATAAGCAACCCCTCGCCCAAAGCACCATCTGCGACTATGTCAGGATTTACCGCGCCACTTGCAAAGAGCCCCACAGCGACACCGCCCCAGATTCCGCCTATGCCGTGCAGTGAAAACGCATCAAGGCTATCGTCCCATTTGAGTTTGTATTTGATATAAAATAGCCCAAAGTAGCACACCAGCGCGCTTATCATACCGATTAGCACGCTTGACCAGATTCCCACAAACCCAGCTCCCGGGGTAATCCCCACAAGCCCAGCCACAAGCCCGCTTAAGCCACCTAGCACCGTTGGTTTTTTGTGCTTTATCCATTCAAGTAGCACCCAGATTAAAAACCCGCTTGCCGCTGAAATAATCGTTACGATAAAGGCATTTACCGCGATGTCATTTACCGCGCCAGCACTACCTGCATTAAACCCTAGCCAGCCGATAAAAAGCAAAATCGCGCCCAAAAACGCATACGGCACAGAATGCGCACCGCTTGTCGAAGCGGGAGTTTTACGCGCACCCACGAGTAGCGCGCCTACAAGCCCAGCCACACCAGAGCTAATATGCACGACTCCGCCACCTGCGAAATCCAAGCTCCCTCTAGATTCTAAAAATCCGCCACCCCAAATCATATGCGCGAGCGCGTCATACACCACCGTGCTCCAAACGAGCAAAAACACCACCAGCACGCCAAGCTTAATCCGCCCCACAAGCGAGCCTGTGATAATCGCTGAAGCGATAAGCGCAAACATCATTTGAAAGAGCATAAAAAGGATATTTGGCACGCCATCATCGTTAAACCCGCTAATCCCAGCAAGCGCGAAATTCTCTAAATTCCCGATAATGCCAGCATTATCCCCGCTAAAACTTAAACTAAAGCCCACGATAATCCACTGCAAAGTAATCACGCCAAAGACGATAAAGCCGTTCATTATGGTATTTAGGGTGTTTTTGGTCCCCACCATACCAGAATAAAACATCGCCAGCGCAGGCGTCATCAGCAGGACTAAAAGTGAGCATAGCATTATGAAACTTGTGTTTATAGCATTCATTGTTGTCCTTTTTGCTTTTGTAGCAAACTAGAATCCTAACAATGCTTTGAAGTGAAGTCGTGCGATTTTATGCTTTTAAATAGCTTAAAAAGTCGCGCGGATAAATGCAGAAACTTTTGTCGTATGTAGAGGTTACAAATGCCAATACAAAGCATTTCACACGCCTCATACAAAGCAATCGTAATATAGATTCTAAAATGTTGGTAGCCCATCGGCTACGAAGCGAAATATAATCAAAATTTGTTAAAAATATGTTAATTTTGTGTGGCGAAAAAAAGAAAAAATCGCAAAAATAACGCAAGGTAAAATATCATTTTACAAATGAGAAAATCTGCAATAAAAAAGGTAAAAAAAAACATAAACTTACTAAAAAAGCTAAGATAAAAAATAAAGAGAGTTTTTGATTTATTTTTGGCTTTATTTGGTTTGGATTTTCATAAAGCAATGTTTAGAAAAGCAATGTTTGGATTTTGAGATTTGTGAAATAAGATTTTGATATGTAATGTTTGATAGTGGTCGGAGTAGCGGGATTCAAACCCACGACCTCACCCACCCCAAGGGTGCGCGCTAATCAGGCTGCGCCATACTCCGTTATCAAAAAATCAAAACGGCTATTATACAATAGTATTTTATGATTTTCATATTTTTGGTTTTTTATTTTGAGCTAGAAAATTTCAAAACTTAAATTTTGGGTTAGATTTTGCTTAAAATCCAAAAACCATAAAAGGAGTGCCAAAATGGCGTGGTGTAACTTTTGCAAAAAACTAAGAGTGCGTAGCACGGATTTTATTTTTATGATAATAATGTGCGTGATTTTGTATTTTGTGTATAAATGGCAGTTTGAAAAAATCAGCCAAGAGCGCGCCAAAAAACTACAAACCCAACAAAGCCAACAAAAATCACAAGCCATAGATTCAGCCCAAGACGCACAAACCAAAGCCCAGCTTTTGCAGATTATGCAGTTTTTGCAGTCTGCGTGTGATAGGGGCGATAAGCAAGCCTGCGAACAACTCCAAAAACATAAATCCACGCAAAATGCTACTAAAAATCCTATGCAAAATCCATAAATAAAAATCTTAATTTTTTAGTGTATAATGCAGGATTTCTAAATAAAATCCGCAAATAAACGCAAAAATCAAACTAATCCAAAATCTACCAAACCACAAAAAACACCCTAAAAAACTCTAAAAACTAAGGAAGCACAATGAAACCCACAAAGACAACGCTAGCCCGACTCTTAAACCTCAAAAATCCCATAAAAACCCGCATCAAAAATCTAACCTCTGCAAAACAAAATCAAACTAGCAAAAATCTTGCAACCAGCTCTATGTTTGCGGTATGTTTGCTAGGTATTTTTGGGCTAAATGGTTGCTTTGGATACAGGGCATTGCCAAGCGTGCAAAATCCACAAGAAAACCCGCCACCAAGACAATGCGCTAAAATCCAAAGTGTGGTAATCGGGCTTTTAGATGATGTGCCTTGCGAGGATTGCGCTCAAAAAGATGGCATAAAAGAGCTAGAAACGCCCAAAAAAGCAAAAAAGCCAAAAAACGCTAGCAAGACACAATCAACAAACGCCGATAATGACGAAAATGCCACGCAAAATGAGCCACAAAATGCACTAGGCATCACGCAAGATGAGGCAAATCAAGCCCTTTTAGCAGGGCTAAATGACTTATGTGATGAGCTACAAGAAAACTATGTGGTAAGCCTGCGATATGCGAGCAAAATGACGCAAAGCACCACAAAAGGCGTATTTGTCGCCACAGATACCAAGCAAGCGAGCGTAAAAATCGAGCTAGAATTTGTCCCAGATTTTTTCAATGGCGAGCGCAGAAGGTTTAGTGCTAGGGCAAATGCACAAATGGAAATCAAAGGCAAAAAAGTGCTAGAAATCGGCAAAAAAATCGATTTAGAGCCAAAAGATAGGGCGTATTTGTTGCGCAGGGCTATGGACTCTGCGATAAAAGAAATCACCAAAGGCATAAACAAAGCTAGGGCAAGCGGGCAAAAAGAGGCAAAACAATAAAACGCGTAGCCAAAAAGCGCAAAATCTATTTTGTAGAAAAATCTAGCTCATAGCAAAATCAAAGCAAATCAAAATCAATCAAAATAAATTAAAATAAAGGTAGCAAAATCTATGAAACATATTTTTGTTGTTGCATTTATGGGGTTTTTTATAGTGGATTTTGGATTTTGCTTGCAAGCTATAATGCAAACAAGCACGCAAAATATCGCACAATCAATCACGCAAACTATCACCAAATCAAGCACGCAACCAAAAAAACAAAGCCCCCAAAATCTACAAAACCCCATAAAAATCGCCACAAAGCACACAAACAAGCAATCTAAACCACCCCATAAGCAAAGCAACAGCGCAAATGCAAATCCCCAAAATATGCAGGCATTTATTGTAAAATGTGAGCGGTGTATCATCTATATTTCTTTTGATGACATAGAAATGGCGAGGCTAAAGAGGGAATTTGGCGAGGAGGGATTTTATGAAGTGGTTGATGATATGTTTTATCACAACGGCGAACTATGGGAATACGCACAAGCAAATGGCATAGAGGTTTTTTCTATCGACCCTAGCGAATACGGCTTTGTCGCGTTTGCCGATATGACGCTAAAGACAAGCGAACACAAACGCACGCATTGGATGTGTCTAAAAGATAGATTCCCCCAACAAATCGAATACCTAACAAATCCACAAGAAGAAATAAACACATATTTTAAAATCCCCCCTTCTTAGATTTTGTTCTTAGATTTTGTGCGCATTTTTTCGCGCTACACAAACTGCATAAATTTTGTTGCATAAATTTTGGCGTGTTTTTTGCACTTCGCTTTGCAAAAATCTATTTTAATGCAAAAATCTATTTAGCCCCAAAATCTAAGTCGTAAAACTCACGCCACAAAACCGCACCACCAAACGCACACAATGCAAACAATCTTAAATTTCTATTCTTGTTTATCTAAAAAATTTTCATCACAAAAACTATTTGCGTGCAGGTTTTTAAACGCATTTTGGAGGGATTTAAAAAGCATAGGATTGCTAGATTCTAGCGTGCTTAGTAGCTCTTTGGTGTTTGCGCGTGCTTTTGGGCGCTTGTCCTCTGGTAGCCAATTTATCGGGCAGTTGCAATCTGGGGCGATATAGATTCCATTATTTGCGATAAAATCACGGATTTGCCTCTCGCGCAAAAAAATCATCGGACGAATTACAAAAAGCCCATTTTGCGCTTTATAGATGGGAGGCATCGAGCGCAACGCACCATTAAAGGTAAGATTCATTAAGAAGCTCTCCGCTGCGTCATCTAGGTGATGCCCTAATGCGATTTTATTAAACCCACCTTGCAACGCCTGCGTATAGAGGCTACCCCTCCGCATACGCGAGCAAAAACTACAATAAATCGTCCCCTCTCTTTTATGCTCTTCTAAAATCTTATAAATATCGGTGCGAATAAGCTGATATGGTATCTCATTTGCCTCGCAATACTCCGCTATACACTCATACTCCCCACCGCGTCCATAGTCAATCGTAATCGCTTTAAACTCAAACTTAAAAGGCGCGTGCTTTTTCATATACGCCAAAATGCTAGCTAGTAGCGTAGAGTCTTTCCCCCCGCTAAGCCCTAGCAAAATCTTATCGCCCTCTTTTATAAGCCCATATTTTGCGTTTGTGCGCCCCACGATATTTAGGATTTTTTTGCTTATGGTTGGTGGGGGCAAGTTTTTGTTTGGGGTAGATTTTTGCTGTCTTGGTTGTGTTTGCTGTTTTTGCTGTTTTTGTGTGGGGTTATCTTGCAAAATGTCTTTTTTTGCAGTGGTTTTTTGTGTCATTTGATTGCCTTTTTGGATTTTAGATTTTGCCAAAATCTAATTTAAGTCATTCTAGCAAAAATTCGTATTCATAGATTTTTGGCTGTATTTTTGTGGCTAAATCATTTAGGGCTAGGCGTAAGTTTGCTAGCAAGTCATTATAATGAGAATCCTCGCTTTTTGCGTTTAGCTTGCCCTGCTTGCCGTTTTTAGATTCGCTTCGTCCTTGAAAATACTCTTTTATGTCATACAAACTTGCGTCATTTAGGTATTTTTCGCTAGATTTTGCCTGCGCGTGATAATATCGCCATAGCTCTAATCCCGCGCTAAAAACGGCTTTTGCCTCGCTTGAAAAAGTCATTTTTTCATTTGGGACAAAGCAGTCAAGAAGTGTCCCATTTTTGACTTTGCCCTCCATAAATCGCACCATAAAATCGCTTTGAAACGCTTCTTTTGCGCCGACTTCTTGCTCGCTAAATGGGATAAAGTGGTTTATGCCATCTTTTGAAGTGATTTTATTTTGTCCAAAAAATAGCGCGAAAGCTAGGCAATCGTTGTGAAATTCTGTGTCTTGTCGCCATTTATTTTTGGGAAACAAAAATTGGTCTTTATTATTTATCCACGAAGCCTTGATAGCGTGGCGGACGGCAAAATATACACAAAATGGAATCAAATTATATTTGGTAATTTGGGCTAATTTATGTTGTTTAATATCGCTTTGTGTGGGTTGTTTTGTTATGTAAATTCCGTTTTGAATCTGCATATCCACACCGGGCAAAATCAACCAAGCTAAATTTTCGTTATTTTTGTCATAAAATTTACGAAGCCACGCACTAATAAACTTATTTTCTACATAGAAATTTTTTTTACAAATTTTCTTATTGTTTTCATCAAAAATCTGAACTCGAATCTTTTTAATATCTTTCTTGTTGCCTAAATCCCACACCAAAAAACAGATAGGAAATGCGCCGGGCACATTATCAAATGTATAACTCGGGACGGCAAATCCCTTTAAAAATTTTGCCTTAAATAATTGCCTAAATTTACTAAAATTTTGAGAGTTTATATGCTTTGGTGTGGAAAAACTCCCCAAAATACAATTTGGAATCTCTTTATAAATTCGCACAAAAAATTGCGCAAAAAGCTCGCGCATACTAGTGCCAAATTCGCTTGAATATTCTCTATAAGTATTATAATCTTGGGCAACAGCGATTTTTGCGCTATTGTTTGCATTTCTTATAGAGCGTTTATTGCCGTGTTCTGCATAGGGCGGATTGATAAAA